>NZ_WUJP01000697.1 GCF_009806515.1 Geminicoccus flavidas
CGACACGTCGATATTGCCCGACACGATCACCATCGACATGCCGATCGCGGCCACCGCGATATAGGCATTGCCCAGGAAGATCGTGGACAGGTTGTTCGCCGACAGGAAGCGCTGGTTGTAGGCGCCGACCGCCACGAACAGCACGATGATCGCGATCAGCAGGATGCCTTCCTGGCTGAACACGAAACGGCGCAGCCTGCTGCCGGCGGACGAGCGGGCGGGGAGCGCCATGGTGGCGGCCATGTCAGGCGGCCCTTTCCTGCTGGGCGGAGCGCATCATCGCGGCCGCGATCCGCTCCTGGGTCGCTTCCACGCGGTCGAAGCCGGCGACGATGCGCCCTTCGCGCATGACCAGCACCCGGTCGCTCATGCCCAGCACTTCCGGCAGCTCGCTCGAGATCATCAGCACGGCCATGCCCTGTGCCGCCAGCTCGCTCATGATCTTGTGGATCTCGGCCTTGGCGCCGACGTCGATGCCGCGGGTCGGCTCATCCAGGATCAGGATGCGCGGCCTGGTCGCGAGCCACTTGGCCAGCACCACCTTCTGCTGGTTGCCGCCGGACAGCTTGCCGACCACCTGGTCCATGCTGCTCGCCCGGATCTTGAAGCGCTCGATGTCGCGCCGCGCGAGCTCCTGCTCCCTGCCCCGGTCGATGAAGAAGAACCGCGCGAGTTCCTTCAGCACCGCCAGCGAGACATTGTGCCGGATCCGCATCGGCCGGATCAGGCCCTGCGTGCCGCGGTCCTCGGGCACATAGGCGATGCCCAGCCGCTTGGCATCGGAGGGGCTCTTGATGGTGACCGGCTGGCCGTCCACCAGGATCTGCCCGGCACTGGCGGGCGTCACCCCGAACAGGATCTGCGCCAGCTCGCTGCGCCCGGAGCCCACCAGCCCCGCCAGCCCCACGATCTCGCCGGCGCGCAAGGTCAGGCTCGCCTCCTCCACCGTGCCGGGATAGGCGACGTTCCTCGCCTCCAGCACGACCTTGCCGGGGTTGGCAGTGCGGTGCGGGTAGAGCTGGTCGATGGTCCGGCCGACCATCATCGAGATGAGCTGCGGCTCAGTCACGTCCTTCACCGCATGCGTCCCGACATACTCGCCGTCGCGCAGCACGGTGACCCGGTCGGCCAGGTCGAAGATCTCCACCAGCCGGTGGCTGATATAGATGATGCCCACCCCACGCTCGCGCAGGCGGCGCACGATGCCGAACAGCCGCGCCACGTCCGCCTCGGTGAGTGCTGCGGTCGGCTCGTCCATGATCAGCACGCGCGCATTCATCGACAGCGCCTTGGCGATCTCGACGCGCTGGCGGTTGCCGACCGAGAGCGCCCCCACCGGCGCATCGGGGTCCAGGTCGTGGATGTCCAGCGACTGGAGGATCTCGGCGGTGCGCGCCCGGGTCTGCTCCCAGTCGATCCCGCCCCAGGACAGCCTGGGCGCATGGCCCATGAACACGTTCTCGGCGACTGAGAGTTCCGGAAACAGCAGGAGCTCCTGGTAGATCGCGGCGATCCCGGCGGCCTGGGCCTCCTGCGGGCTGCCGAAGTCCACCGACCGGCCGTCGACCTCCATCCTGCCCTCGTCCGGCCGATGCACGCCGGACATCACCTTGATCAGGGTGGACTTGCCGGCCCCGTTCTCGCCCAGCAGGGCATGGACCTCGCCCGGCCGGACATCGAAGCTGACCCCCCGCAGCGCCCGCACGCCGGGGAACGACTTCACGATGCCGTCCAGACGCAGCAATGGGACGGCGTCGGCCATCAGTGCCACCCGCCGCGATTCGGCCTGCCGAATAGTCGGATCATTGGCCCTCCCTGTCAGCAGCGACCTTTGGGCAGGTTGCCCGACCCGTCAAGGGCAGGTTGCGCCGGTGCCCGCCGGATCGGACGGCCTCGGAACGAGCGGGGAATTGCGCAGTTCATCTGGCGTAAATCGGCGGTGAGGAGCGCGGCATGGCGATGGGTCTGGAGCGGCCCGGGCGGAAGGACAATGCGGGCCTGTCCGGCCCTGCCGACCATCCCGTGGCGTTGGCCTTGTGGACCCTGATCGGCCTCTGCCTGGCAATCGGCCTAATCATACTCACCTATGACGCCCTGCTCCTGCTGTTCGCCGGGGTGCTGTTCGCCGTGCTGCTGCGTGCCATGACCAGAGGAGTCGTCCGGCTGACTGGCCTGCCGGATTCGCTGGGACTGGCGGTGACCGCGCTCTGCCTGCTCGTCCTGGGCGCTGCGGCGGTGCTGCTGGCGGCACCGTCGGTCACGGAGCAGGTGGCCAACCTCGTCCAGGCTGTGCCGCAGGCCTGGAACAGCCTGACCGATCGCATCAGCCGGGGAATGGATCTGGCCGGCCCGCTCGGCGAGGTGTCGAAGGATATGGGTTCGGAGCTGACCCCGGATGCAGGCACGCTCCAGACCGTCCTGGGCTCCGGCTTTGGCGCCATCACCGGGGCGATCGGCGCGGTCGGCAGCCTGTTCGTGGTGCTGGTGACCGGCCTCTATCTGGCGGCCGACCCGGACGTGTACCGGCGCGGGATCGTCCGGTTGATCCCGATCCGCGGGCGCGGCCGGGCCCGGGAGATCCTGGAGCTGATCGGCCACCGTCTTGAAGGCTGGTTGGTCGGGGCGATGATCGACATGGCCCTGGTGGGCTCGCTCACCTGGCTTGGCCTGTGGTTCCTGGACATCCCGATGGCGCTGACCCTGGCCCTGTTCGCGGCGCTCATGACCTTCGTGCCCAATATTGGGCCGGTGCTGGGCTTCGTGCCGATCCTGCTGGTGGCGCTGGGCCAGGGCACCGGTACGCTGCTGGCGGCCTTCGCGCTGTATATCGCGGTCCAGACCGTGGAGAGCTACCTGGTCACCCCGCTGGTCCAGCAGCGCGCGATCGCCCTGCCGCCCGTGCTGATCTTCTTCGCCCAGATCATCCTGGGCCTGGTGTTCGGCCTGTGGGGCCTGGCGCTGGCCATGCCGCTGACCGCGGCGATCAGCGTGTTGATCGAGGAACTGTACATCAAGGATGGGCTGGAAGGGGGTTCCCTCCAGCCGGCGCGTAGCACCTGATCACCGATTCCTCCGCTGCCTCCTGCCACCTGTGGGTGTGTCGCAGATCACCGCGCTCTGCCAATGCCATGGTATCGAGCCGACACCGTGCGACTGAACGAAAGTCGCCTGGGAGATCTTGTCGGAGGCAATGATGCCGCGTGCGATCGAAGTCATTTTGGGCAACCAGTGGTTCGGCTACCTGGCCAGGGCCGTTCTCACCTCGATGTTCTGGATGAGCGGCCTGGCCAAGCTGCTCGATTTTCCCGCCGGCGTGGCGGAGATGAGCCATTTCGGCCTGGAGCCGGCCGTGGCCTACAACACCGCCGTGCTCACCGTGCAGCTGGTGGGCTCGGCACTGATCATCCTGAACCGCTGGACCTGGCTGGGTGCCGGCATGCTGGGCGTGTTCACCCTGCTGACCATCCCGATCGCCCATCATTTCTGGACGATGGAGGAGCCGTTCCGCACGCTCGAGTTCTATGTGGTGATGGAGCACATCACCGTGGTGGGTGCGCTGATGGTGGTCGCCTGGGCGTCCACGCTCCGGCACGCTCCGGCCCGTCCCGCCGTGCAGGACGGGCCGATCGAGCTGTCACTCAGTCGCCGGCAGCGGGCCGAGGTCGAACAGGCGGGCCTCGCTTAAGGCATCGGCCACCCCGTCATTGTCCGAGACCAAGACCAGCCTCCCGTCCGGGAGCTGGGCCAGGCCCTCGATCTTCTCGATCGTCCAGCCATTGGTCCGCTGCAGTTCCGGCAGCACGTCGAACGCCGTGCTCTTGGCCAGCAGCGGCAGAGGCTGGCCGATCGGGGCCGGCGTCACCCCGTGCAGGTCGACGACGGTCACCTTCTTCACCGCCGCCGTCGGCCCGCCCTGATTGTCCCGCTCGATCAGGGCCAGGCGGCCATCGGCCAGTGCCGTCACCTCGGACAGGCCGATCCAGCCTTTGCCAGCTGGCGCGTCCAGCGGATAGCGGGCAAAGATCCATTCCCCGCTCGCCGGGGCATAGAAGCCGAGCTTGGCCTCGTTCGCCGCATCGTCCTTCCAGGGCCGCTGGATCGCCACCACCACGCGCTGGTCCTGGCCCTCGCCGGTCACGGTGACGCCCTCAAAGCCGAACCGGATCGCCTGGCGGGCCACTTCCTCCGGCAGTGCGATCTCCTGCTGCACCGCGCCATCCACCGTGACGTCGAGCAGCAGGTTCTCGGTCGGGTTCTCCTCCCGCTCCATGTTGCCCTCGGACACCAGCCAGAAGCCGCCATCCGGCTTCACCGCGATTCCTTCCAGGTCGTAGTGCACCGGCTGCCCGTCCTTGGTCACCGTAATGGCGCCCGTGATCACGGCCGGCTGCTGCGACGGGTCGATCTCAAAGATCTTGGCGCTGGCATAGAAACTGTCCGAGACGGCGAACAGCCGGCCATCCCCGGCTGCCGCCAACCCCGACAGCGCGCCAAACCCGATCGGCGCCCCGTCCTGGTCCGCCGAGACGATGCTGGGAAACGAGGGGGCCTCGGCACCGTACTGGTAGATCATCACATTCGAGCGGACCGCGTCCTCGGCCGAATCCGTCTCCGCCGCGACCACGAATAGGTTGCGCTCGGGGACCGCCAGCAGCCCCTCCGGGCCCACGCCAGTCGGCAGCACCTGCCGGAGCTCCGGTGCCGCTCCTTCGCCCTTGTCGGCGAACACGGTCACCATGTTGGCCCGCTCGGAGCCGACGAAGATCAGTTCCTCGCCGCCGAACGTGCCGATCTCGATGCCTTCCGGCTCGTTGCCCTTCGCCTTGGCGCGCTTGGCCGGATACATGCCGTGCCGGATCGCGACATGCTCCAGCAGGTTGCCGCTGTCGTAGAGAACCTTGCCGGCCCCATCGAACACGGTGAAGCCGCGCGAGCCGCCCTGCCAGTCGCCCTCGTTGGCCGTCACCAGCCGGCCGCCCGACAGCCAGCCGATCGCATCCGGCTCGCGCGGCACCGCCTTCAGGCTGCCGGAAGGCTCGATCAGCGCCTCCTTCGCCGTCGGGATCCGGTCGAGGTCGACGCTGCCGGCCGGAAAATGCCCGGTGACCTCGCCGCTGGCGAGGTCGACCAGGCCGATGTGGTTGTTCTCCTGCAACGTCACGGCAGCAAGGCCCGCCTCGTTCACGTCGACGAATTCCGGCTCCGGGTCGTCGGGCGCCACTGCCGCAAGCCCCGTCAGCTCGACCTTGCGGGCGCTGTCGCAATTGCTGGGCCTGCCATCCGCATCCAAGTCCAGGATCGCCAGGTAGCCGGCCGGCAGCTGCGGGATCGCCCCGTCATTCACCTCCTCGTCGCGCTCGTTCTCGATCGCCACCGCCAGGAACTTCCCGTCCCTGCTGGCCGCCACCGAATCCGGCTGGCCGCCCACGTCGCAGCGCACCAGCACTTCGCGGGTCGCGAGGTCGACCACCGCGACGTGGCCGGACGGTGCGGTGTAGCTCTCGGACGTGTTCACGCCGACCAGCGCCACCTTACCCACCGTGGTGACCGAGGTCGGCTCGCCGTCCATGGTCACGGCACCCAGGGGCCTGGGCGCCGTGGGGTCGGTGATGTCGATGAAGCCCACCTGCCCGTTCGGGCTGTCGCTGTAGACCAGCGTCATGCCGTCCGGCGTCGCAGCGATGATCTCGGCCGCCGTCTCCGTCGCGGGATCGACGCCGTCCGGCAGGTTCTCGAACACCGGGAAGGTCGCCACCCGCTCGAAATAGGCGGCGGATGCCGGCGTTGCCGCCAGCACCAGCGCGCAGGCAGCACCCATCATCCATTGCCGCTTCCAGGCCTTCATCCCCGATCCCCCGCACGACGCTGAAGAAAATCCATTGCTGGGCGGGGTTTTGATCCGTCGGCGGGGCAGGCGCATGACAGTTCGGCGGCAGCACCGCGACAGCCCGCATGGGGCGCCGTCTGGACAAGGCCGGCCCGAAGGCATAGCCCTTCGCCCGATCCGCCTGTTGCCCGGAGCGAGGGAGCCGATGAGCCAGAAGCCCAGCAATCTCCACATCGACGGCCAGCGCTTCTGGGATTCGCTCATGGAGATGGCGAAGATCGGCGCTACGCCCAAGGGCGGGTGCAACCGTCAGACCCTGACCGACCTGGACAGGCAGGGCCGCGAGCTGTTCCGCTCCTGGGTCGAGGCGATCGGCTGCACCGTCGAGGTCGACGAAATGGGCAACATGTTCGCCCGTCGCCCGGGCAAGCGGGACGACCTGCCGCCCGTGGTGATCGGCAGCCATCTCGACACCCAGCCCACCGGCGGCAAGTTCGACGGGGTGGCCGGCGTGCTGTGCGGCCTGGAGGTGCTGCGCACCCTGCACGATGCCGGCTACGAGACCGACCACCCGGTGATGGTGGTGAACTGGACCAACGAGGAAGGCTCGCGCTTCTCGCCGGCCATGCTGTCCTCGGGCGTGTGGGCGGGCGTGCTCGACCGCGACTGGGCCTATGGGCTGAAGGATCGCGACGGCAAGACGTTCGGCGAGGAGCTGGCCCGGATCGGCTTCAAGGGCGACAAGCCTTGCAAGGCGGCCGACTGGAAGTGCCATTTCGAGCTGCATATCGAGCAGGGCCCGATCCTGGAGGCCGAGGACAAGCAGATCGGCGTGGTCACCGGCGTCCAGGGCATCCGCTGGCTGGACGTGACCATCACCGGCAAGGAGAGCCATGCCGGCTCAACCCCGATGCCGCGCCGCCAGGATGCGCTGGTGGCGGCATCCAAGGTGATCATCGCGCTCGACGAGATCGCCCGCAAATATCCGCCGGCCGCGGTCGCGACGGTCGGCGAGATCAAGATCGCCAAGCCGTCGCGCAACGTGATCCCGGGCGAGGTCTGGTTCACGGTCGATTTGCGCCATCCCGAGACGACGACCGTGGACGCGATGGAGCGGGACCTGCGGGCCGCGGTCGAGGCCGCCTGCGCCCGGGATGGGCTGCCGTTCCAGGTCGAGCGTCTCTGGGATTCACCGCCGGTCGAGTTCCACCCGGACTGCATCGCCGCGGTCGAGAACGCCGCGCAGGAGGCCGGCTACCGCCATCGCCGCATCGTCAGCGGCCCCGGCCACGACAGCGCCTATACCGCACGCAAGGTCCCGACCTCGATGATCTTCATCCCCTGCAAGGACGGCCTCTCGCACAACGAGGAGGAATCCGCCAAGCCCGAGGACCTAGCGGCCGGCTGCGAGGTGATGCTGCGCGCGGTGCTGACCATGGCGCAGGCGACCTGACGGCTCCCGGGTACATGGGTAAGGCTGCCGGAAGAGGAGCCGCCCATGAGCCAACGCGTCCTGGTCGCGGCCGGTGCCTCCGGTATCGGCCGGAAATTGTCCGGGCATTTGCGGCGAACGGTGCCAGGCTGTTCGTCTGCGACATCGACGAGAGGGGCCTGGCCACGCTCCGCGACATGTCCAGCCGTGCCGGCATCAAGCGCATGGTGCCGATGGCGGCCGATGCGCTGGGCGGGCTCGACGTGCTGGTGAACAATGCCGGCATCCCCGGCCCGACCGCACCGACGAGATGGACCCGGTCGAGTGGGACAAGGTCGTCCAGGTCAACCCGGACGGGACCTTCGACGCCACCAGGCTCGCCATCCCGCACCTGAAGAAGTCTCCGGCGGGCGTGATCATCAATATGTCGTCGGTGGCCGACCGGTTCGGCTACCGGAACCGGACGCCCTGTTGCGCTACCAAGTGGGGCATCATCGGCTTCACCAAGACGCTGTCCATCGAGCTCGGCGGCCATGGGATCCGGGTGAACGCCATCCTGCCGGGTGCCGTGGGCGGGCCGCGCATCCAGCGGGTGTTCGAGGGTCGGGCAGAGGCCAGCGGCAAGCCCTTGGCGGAGGTCGAACAGGATGCGCTCGCGGCGCAGTCGATCAAGCGGCTGGTCGACCCGCGCGACGTCGCCGCCCTTGCGGTGTTCCTGGCTTCCGACAGCGCCAGGCCGATCTCCGGCCAGATGCTGCCGATCGACAACGACATGCAGCAGGCGTCCGGAACGCTGCGCGCCGGCCGAGGAGGACGAGCGCTGACCGAAAGGCTGCGCGACCAGCTCATCGAGGCCTGACAGCTCGTTCCCTTTGTGGAGGAGCCGGTCGCCGCCTCGGCACGCTTTCACCCCATGGAGGAGAAGCCCATGGGCATCATCATATTCGATGCTCGGGTCGCTGTTCCCGAACTGAACCAGACTCGGCCGCGCGTGGTGAAGCTCGACAGGGACGAGCGGCATCTCGGCACGGAAGCGCCGATCCACTCGGACGGCAAGACCGTGATGTCGCAACTGAAGTGGAGACGGGTCGAACAGGCGCAGGCGCTGTGCTGCGCAGCCCTGGCCATGGTGCCGGCCAGACCCGCTCAGTGACGCCGGCGGCTCGCAATGGGGGCGTGCAGTCCCGCAGCCGCCTCATGGAGCGGCGACAGTTCCAGGCTGCGCAGGAACGCGCGCAGGCGCCCGGCCCTGGGGCCGCCTCTGCGCAGGGTCTCGGCGACGTCACGCAACAGATCGGCATTCCGGTGCGCGAGCGGCACCGGAATGCCGATCGGCTGGCCGCCCGGCACCTCCGCCGGATCCGCGACCGCACCGCCTGCTCCGCCATGGCCGCTGGCGACGGCGTCCGGCCGATCCTCGGGCCATGCCAGGAACGTGGCCGGATCGCCCATCGATGGCGCAGGATCGGCGCACGGCTGCTCGCCCACCCCGCCAGATGCGACCTCACCCCCTTCCGGTTCTACAGCAAGTCGCCGCTTCCAATGTTGTGTCGCCATCCCGACCCTCCTCCAGCAATGGGAGGAAACTAGCCGGGCAATCCGGAGACAGCAGCCCGGTAGCGTACGAACTTCTGGAAGGCAGGGTTCACCTTGTCCGGCTATTTGCCGAGCAGACGCCGGTATTCATTGCGTACCACGCCATAGCACTCGCAGGCCGCCGCCTCCAGGCCGGCCCGGTCGCGGATGGTGATCCGGCCGCTGGCGTAGCGGATCAGCCCCGCCTTCTGCAGCTTGCCCGCGGCCAGGCTGATGCTGGCGCGGCGCACCCCCAGCGTCGCCGCTAGCGCTTCGTGGGTCATCGGCAGGTCGTCGCCATCGCTGCGGTCGTGCGCCATCAGCAGCCAGCACACCAGCCGCTGTTCGATCGGATGGCGACGGTTGCAGGCGACCATCTGGCCCGCCTGGGTCATGAGCGCCAGCGAGAAGTGCATCAGCAGCTGCCGCAGCGACGGGCAGGCGCGCAGCGCGTCCTGCAGATGCTGGCCATCGAGGCGGATGCCGGCGCCGGCTCGCTGCACCATGGCCTCCACGATGGAACGATCCGATCCCAGCAGGATCGGCGTGCCGATCATTCCCTCCCGGCCGACCATCGCGATATCGACCGTGCTGCCGTCCTTCAGGGCCATCAGCAGCGAGATCCAGCCGTCCTCGATGAAGTAGAGGGCCCGGATCGGCTCGCTCGGATGCTGGAGGATCTGCCGCGCCGGCAGGTCGACGGGCACCAGGTACGGTGCCAGGGCCCGGAATTCCTCAGCCGGCAACATGGCGAGCAGGTGATTGCGGACGACCGACTGCTCCAGCGACATGATACGACCTGACCATTCTGCCGGGGGCGAAAATGCTGCCACACCGCCACCCGATGCCGGCATCGGGTGGAGAAATAGTCTATCGCACGAAATCGCTGCCGATGGCAGTATCGCGCAGCCAGGACTGGCCACGTCGCCTGTCCGGCCTCGGCACGATGCGCGCGCGCCTGAACGCCGGCCATTCCACGTTCTATGGGATCACTGCGGTCACCTGTGCCGCCGTGCCCAGCGCAACGGCCGCCCGCATCCTGACCAGCATGCACCAGGCAGAGGAACCGCGGGGCGCCGGCACGACAGCCGCCCACGGCCTCGATCCGCATCGGTGAAAGCTGCGGAACAGTCGGCCGCCCGCATCCAAGTCGGTTCCAGCCAGGGCCGGCCGGCTAATGCCTCAGTCGAAATCCTCGGGCGCCTCGGGACCGTCATCCGGTGCCGGCCGGTCCTTGACGATCTCGTACAGCCTGAGCGCCAAGGGCGGGAGCTCGTCCTGGCCGTCCGGTGCCTGGCTGTTGGCGATCGCCGTGACCACCAGATCGTCCTTGGGAAAGTAGAAATAGACCGCGCGGTAGCCCAGCGTCATTCCCTCGTAGAACCACAGCTGTCCCGGGCCCGGCACATGGACTGCGGCCATGCCCAGGCCGAAGCCGCGTGGATCCTCCGCCGTGGTCTCGCGAATGGGCTCGCCCGTCGCCGTGGAAACCAGCTCCAGCATCTCCTTGAGCTGTTTGGGCGGTAGGACGCGCCCGCCGAACAGGCCGCGCACCCAGCGCTGCAGGTCGCGCGGCGTGGACACGACCCCGCCGGCCGCACCCGTCCAGCTGACGTCGGCGCGGCGCATGTCCTTGCCCACCAGCGGGGCCAGAGGCGGCACGCTGCAGTCCGGATCGTATTCGCCGCAGGTCGGATTGTTGAAATAGCCGCTCGACATGCGGGCGATCACGCTCTCGGGCAGGACCCGCGGCTCATAATAGCTGTCCTTCATGTAGAGCGGGTCGAAGATGCCGCTCTGGTAGAGCTGCTTCATGCTCCTGCCGGAGGCCTTCTCTGCGATCATGCCGGCCAGGATGTAGTTGGTGTTGGAATAGAACCAGCCGGTGCTCGTCGGCAGGCGGTTCGTCCGGGTCGGGTAGGCGAAGGCGATGAGCTGTTCCGGCGTGAAGTGCTGGTTCGGGCGGCTCGCCTGGATGTCCATGAACCTCGGCGCTTCAGTGTAGGTCGGGATGCCGCTGGTCATGTTGAGGAGGCGGCGAATGCTGACATGCGCCCAGGCCTTGTATTGCGGCAGCCAGTCTCCGACCGTCTGCTCTATGTCGAGCAGCCCCTTGGCCTCGAGCTGCAGCAGCACAGCAGCGGTCATCTGCTTGGTGTTGCTGCCGATCTCATAGAGGGTCCGCCGCGTGACCCGCTCGCCGCTATCGAAGAACCTGGTGGTGCCGGCAACCGCGCTGATCCCGGTCTCGCCATCCTTCAGGCTGACGAAGGCGGAGACCCCGCTGATCATCTCGACTTTCCGGCGCTCCGAAAGATATTCCTGCAGCGCCTTCGTCATCTCCGCCCGCAGCGCCTCGCGGCTGGAAGCGGCGGCAGGCAGCGCCCCGCTGCCAAGGAGCAGCCCCAGCGCCAGCACGCCCAGGAGCGAGCGGCGGATGCGGCCGATGCCCGGAGCACCTTGATTGGTCGTCATGCTTCCCCCGCCCATGCGCTGCCCCTCGAAGCCAGCGGGCTCCACCCGAGCCACCGACGATGGATGGCACGGCCGGCATCAGGGAGTCCTGCCGCCCTCGTGGAAGTTTCTGGAAGCCAGTGGAAAGTCATGGCAGATCCTGCCCCATGAACGACTTGCCGACTTCAGCATGGACGCTCGTGGCATGTCGGAGGAATCACGCCCACAGGTCGGCCCCGTCTGATTGCGGGAGGTGACAAGCCGATCCGCCACGCCTATAAGACCTGCCCATGATCGCTGCCGGCACCACCTACTTCTGGTTTTTTGGCTACCGCAGGCCAAGGGCGGAGGTATCGGGGTGCGCGATCGGATGAACTGAAGCGAAATATCCCGGAACAGCCGCCAGCCCCACTGGCGGCTTTTTTGTTGCCGCCGGTATGGCCCGAACCCCTTGGAGTTCCTGCCCATGTCGACCGCAACTGACGATCTGCGCATCCGCGAGATCACCGAGCTCAGCACACCTGCGGAAGTGATCCAGGAGATCCCCCGCAGCGACGCCGCCACCCGCACCGTGCTGGCGGGCCGCAAGGCGTTCCAGGACATCCTGCACGGCCGGGACGACCGTCTCGCCGTGGTGATCGGCCCCTGCTCGATCCACGATCCCGAGGTGGCCCTGGAATATGCCGCCCTGCTCGCCGAGCAGCGCCGGCGTTTTGGGGGCCAGCTCGAGGTCGTGATGCGGGTCTATTTCGAGAAGCCGCGCACCACGGTCGGCTGGAAGGGCCTGATAAACGATCCAGACCTAGACGGCAGCTTCCGGATCGACAAAGGCCTGCGCCTGGCCCGCGGCGTCTTGCGTGACGTGGCCGATCTGGGCGTGCCGGCTGCCTGCGAGTTCCTGGACATGACCACGCCCCAGTACATCGCCGATCTGGTGACCTGGGCGGCGATCGGGGCGCGCACCACCGAGAGCCAGGCCCATCGCGAGCTGGCATCGGGCCTCTCCTGCCCGGTCGGCTTCAAAAACGGCACGGACGGCAATGTCCGCATTGCCGCCGAGGCGGTGATGTCGGCCTCGCACCCCCACCACTTCCTGGCGGTCACCAAGTCCGGCCGCTCCGCCATTGCCCATACCAGCGGCAATGCCGACTGCCACATCATCCTGCGCGGCGGCAAGCAGCCCAACTACGATGCCGCGAGCGTCGCGGCGGCGGCCGACGAAGCCCTGCGCTGCAAGGTCCAGCCCTGGCTGATGATCGACGCCAGCCACGCCAACAGCTCCAAGAAGCCCGAGAACCAGCCCCTGGTCATGGACGACGTCGCCCGGCAGCTCGCGGCGGGCGAGGAACGGATCATGGGTGTCATGATCGAGAGCCATCTGGTAGGCGGCCGCCAGGACCTGAAGCCCGGCGTGCCGCTCGTGCGCGGCCAGAGCATCACCGATGGCTGCATCGACTGGACGACCTCGGTCGAGGTGCTGGAGAAGCTGGCCCGTGCGGTCGAGCAGCGCCGCCTGGCCAGGCGCGCCCAGGTCGACCGGCTGGCCGGCTGAACCGCTCCTGCGATGCCCGCCCGGCTCTGGTCCTGGCGGGCGTCTGCCCCTAGGCTCGGTGCGTGCGGCGAACCGGCAGGACCAGGCCAGGGTGCAGACTTCCACGATGACGCGAGCGGCCGTCACGACCGGCCCGGTGGTCGAGACACGCAGCCTGGAGCTGGTGTTCCAGACCCGCGACGGCCCCGTCCATGCCCTGTCCAACGTCTCACTCACGATCGAGAAGGGCGCTTTCGTGTCCCTGATCGGCCCCTCAGGCTGCGGCAAGACCACGCTCCTGCGCGTGATCGCCGACCTGGAGCAGCCCACCGGCGGCACCATCACGGTGAACGGCCGCACGCCCGAGGAGAACCGCCGCCAGCGCGGCTATGGCTACGTGTTCCAGGCCCCGGCCCTCTACCCCTGGCGCACGGTCGAGCGCAACGTCACCCTGCCCCTGGAAATCATGGGCATCGCCGACGCCGAGCGCCGCGAGCGCGCGCGCCGCAACCTGCAGCTCGTGAACCTCGAAGGCTTCGAGCAGAAATACCCCTGGCAGCTCTCCGGCGGCATGCAGCAGCGCGTCTCGATCGCCCGCGCTTTGTCCTTTGAGCCGGACCTCCTGCTCATGGATGAGCCGTTCGGCGCACTCGACGAGATCACCCGCGACCACCTGAACGCCCAGCTCCTCCATCTGTGGCGCACCACCGGTAAGACCGTGGTGTTCGTCACCCACTCGATCGCCGAGGCCGCCTTCCTGTCGACCCGGATCGTGGTGATGTCGCCCAGGCCCGGCCGGATCCTGGACGTGATCGACAGCGCCTTTCCGGCGGACCGCAGCCTGGACATCCGCGAGACGCCCGAGTTCACCGAACTGTCCCGCCGGATTCGCGACGGCCTGCGCGCCGGCCACTCCTACGAGGACTGACGGCCTGCTGCCGGCGATCTTCCAGGCGCGGTCCTCCCTATCTATTCATCTGCCATTGATTGCAGGCTGGATGGTAGCGGGCCGGACTGCTGGCCCGACGATATCAGGGAGCAGATGGGATGCCGTTCGACGCTCTCAAATCGAAACGCCCCGCAGAAGGACGACGTGTTCACCTTTCAGCAAGCCACACGCCTGGCTGAGATCCGCCAGGACGAGTAGTTGGAGAAGAAGGCCGAGACCGAGGCGTTCCGGGAATAGACTGAACGTAAGATTCACCGGATGCAGGGCGGCATAATCGGCGCGCTGGCGACCACTCTGTTCTTCTTGCTGATCTTCGTGCTGGTCACGGCGGCCAGGCCCTAGCAGGACACGGGGACCAGCGGCGGTTGCAGGAACCGGGCAGGCGGCCGGATTGAATACGAGCGGCCGAAAGCCGCTGTCCCCATACCAACGAAAGCTAATGGCCCTGGAGCTGCGCCTCGATGGCTGCCTTGTCGACGATCGACCAGACCTGGACGATCTTCCCGTCGTGAAACTGGTAGATCACGTTCTCGGCGAAGGTGACCTTCCTGCCGTTCACGGCAAGGCCGAGAAAGCTCCCCTTCGGCGTGCAGTCGAACCAGATCCGGCTCACGACATGGGGCGGGTCACAGAGCAGCATCCGGACATCGAAATACAGGTCCGGAATGTCGGCGAAGTTCTCCTCCAGCATCGCCCGGTACCCCGCTAGGCCGAAGGGCCGGTCGTTATGGATCACCGCGTCATCCACGAAGCGGCCAAGGTTCGGCCAGTCCTGGCTGTTCAGGCAGGCGATATAGTCCCGGTAGATGGCGCGAAGATCCTCGGTGGTCACGGCATGTTCCTCCAGCTCCGGCGGACCGGCCGGCCGGATTCAGTCCAGGCCCGGCCGGGGCCGGCGCAGCTTCAAGCCCAGGATGGAGCCGGCCAGCACCATGGTGATGCCGTTCGCGATCCAGACCGATGGCGCATCCTGGACCACGCCGTAGATCGTCCACAGCGCGATCCCGGCCACCAGCATCAGCAGGGTCGGCAGGCTGAGGTCGTCGGCGCTGCCGGTCCGCCAGGTCTTCGCGACCTGCGGCAGGTAGGCCAGAGTCGTCAGGATCCCCGCCACCAGTCCCAGCAGCTCTGTCTTGTCCATGGCTGCCTCCCGGCCCTCCGCAATTGATCCATCACTTGCGCGAACCCGCGCCAGCACCTTAGCTAACCTGACGAGGTTCCTGGCAGCAGTACGCACAAACGGAACATGTAGTATCATGAATGATAGCAATGGCCGCCGGACGCAGCGGCGCAGGGCCGGCCGGACCGGCTGCGCGGTCGAGGCGACCCTGTCCGTGATCGGCGGGGTCTGGAAGCCCGTGCTCCTGTTCCACCTCCTGCAGGGCAAGCTGCGCTTCAACGCGCTGTGCCGGCTGACCCCCTCGGCCACCGCCCGGATGATCACGCTGCAGCTGCGCGAGCTGGAGGCGGACGGCATCGTCAGCCGCACCGTGTATCCGGAAGTCCCGCCCAAGGTCGAATATGAGCTCACCGAGCTCGGCCGCTCCCTGGAGCCCGTGCTGCTCAGCATGCGCGACTGGGGGGAGCAGCTGCGCGCGGCCGAGCCGGTCGCCGATCACGCGGCCTAGGGCCGCGGGCCGCCTTCCCCGCCCCGGCCTCAAGGCGCTTGGAGCCGCCCACGCCCGTCCCTATCCTCGGGCGGCGACGGAGGATCGATGCCTAGCGAAATCGAGCAGCTCTACGAGACCGACTTCTATGCCTGGACGAGGGTCCAGGCGAGGGAGCTGCGCCGGCTGGCTCGCGCGCGCTGGAATGGCCCGCTCGACCTGAAGCATCTCGCGATCGAAGTCGCCGACATGGGCAGTGAGGTCCTCCATGGCATGGAAAGCCAGCTCGAGCGGATCATCGAGCACCTCCTGAAGCTCCAGCACAGCCCGACCAGGGAGCCGCGGGCAGGCTGGAAGGCCAGCGTGCGGCAGGCGCGCCGCGAGATCGGCCGCCGGATGACCCCGACGCTTGCGCGCAAGCTGCGGCGCAGCCTGCCGCGGCACTGGGCAGCCGGGCGGGACGAGGCCCGTCAGGCACTGCTCGACCATGGCGAGGCGGAGGCCGCGGACCGCGTGCCGGAGATCTGCCCTTATGAATTCGACCAGTTGCTGAAGCTGGACTGGTATCCCCAGCCCCCGGCAGCCTGACCGGGCGGTACGTAGGCTGCGATCATGAGCATGGTGCCCGAGGATGTCGTTCCGGCGGAACGGCCGGACTGGTTCTCGACGATCGGCCGGCGCGGGCGGCTGTCGTTCCTCGTCAACTTCCTGTTCGTCAATGTCGGCGTCGGCGTGATCAGTGCCATCGCCAGCGGGATGGGCGGCGTGGTACCATCCCTGATTGGTGCCGGCTGCTCGGTGGTGGGCGGCTGGGTCAATATCTGCCTGACCGCCCAGCGCCTGCATGACCTGGGCCGCAGCGGCT
>NZ_WUJP01000698.1 GCF_009806515.1 Geminicoccus flavidas
GGCTGCAGGCGGTACCGTTCGGCGCCAGCATCCTGGGCGTGGCCCTGCTGGCCGCCGGTCAGCCGCTGGCCGCGGCCCTGGGCACGGCGCTGCTGCTGGCCGGCTGCCTAGGCTTCCTCCTGTGGCTGCTGCTCGCCAGGGGCATGGCGGAGAGCAACGAGTTCGGGCCGGTGCCGGCGGCACCGGCCGGACGCAGCGGAGCAAGCCATGGCAGCCGATGATCACGTCCGCTGGACCCTCCATGGCCGGGTCGGGCGGATCACGCTCGATCGGCCCGAGCGCCGCAACGCGCTGACCGAGGCGATGTGGACCCGTCTGGCCGAGCTTGCGACCGGTCTTCCCGGGGAGGTCCGGGCCCTAGTGGTGGACGGTGCCGGCGGGGCGTTCTCGTCGGGCAACGACATCGAGATGCTCCAGACCAGCCTGACCGACCCGGAGGCTACCCGCCGCTTCCACGAGCTGGTCGACCGGGCGCTCCAGGCGGTGCGCGACCTGCCGATCCCGACCATCGCGGCGGTCGACGGGGTCTGCTTCGGCGCGGGCCTGATGCTCGCCACCGTCTGCGACCTGCGGATGGCCGCGGCCGATGCCCGGTTCTGCGCGCCGCCGGCCAAGCTCGGCCTGGTCTACGGGATCGGCGAGACCCAGGCGCTGGTGGACGTGGTCGGCCCGGCGCGCGCCAAGGAGCTGCTGTTCACCGCAAGGGCGGTGGACAGTGCCGAGGCGGTGCGCATCGGTCTCGCCGAACGGGCCGCGGACGGTCCGGCCGGCGATGCCGCCATGGAACTGGCTGAAGAGATCGCGGCCCTCTCCGCCGTGACCCATCGCGCCAGCAAGCGGCTGGTGGCAGCGGCGGCCGCCCGGCTGCCCCATGCGCCCTGGATGGAGGAGCTGCGCGACCAAGCGGTCGCGAGCGACGATTTTCGCGAGGGCCGGGCCGCCTTCTTCGCCAAGCGCCGCCCGGAGTTCGGCTAGGCTTTCCCCCGATCCATCTGCGCCAGCCGGTCCGTCTTGGCCAGGAAGGCCTGGACATCGGCCCGGGTCGGGATGGGTGCTACCGCGCCATGGCCGAGCGTGGACAGGGCGGCCGCGGCATTGGCGTAGCGGGCGGCGGCGAACGGGTCGCGTTCGGCCTGCCAGCGCACCAGGAACGAGCCGTCGAACACGTCGCCCGCCCCCGTGGCATCCACCGCCTGGACCGGGAAGGCCGGGGTCACTGCCATCCGCTCCCGCGTGGCGACCATGGTGCCGTCCTTGCCCATGGTCAGCGCTACCACTTCCGGGCCCATCGCCAGATAATGGCGGCAGATCGCCTCGGGCTCATCCAGGCCGGTGAGCTGGCGCGCGTCGTCCAGGCCGGGCAGGAGCAGATCGGTCAGGCGCGCGGTGGCATCCACGATCGCGCGTGCCCGGTCGAGCGGCCAGAGGCGCAGGCGCAGGTTCGGGTCATAGGCCACGATCGTACCGGCGTCCCGCGCGATCCGGATCGCGTGGAACACGGCATCGCAGGCCGAGGTCGAGATCGCCTGGCTGATGCCCGAGACATGCAGGATGGCCGAGCGCCGGACCAGTTCCGCCGGCACATCGTCCGGTTCCACCAGTGCCGAAGCGGAACCGGCGCGCCGGTAGGAGAACTCGTGGCCGTCTGGGCCATAAGAGATGAAATAGATCCCGGTCTGGCTGCCCTTGGGCGTGCGCACGAAGCTGCGGTCCACCCCTTCGCGGTCCCACAGCTTCAGGAAGCGCCGGCCGAACGGGTCGTCGCCCACCGCACCCATGAACGCGGTGCGTGCCCCCTGGCGGGCCGCCGCCACGATCACGTTGGACGTGTCGCCGCCCAGGCCCGGCAGGAACAGATGCTCCCCTTCCCTAGTGACCTCGGCGAACTCCATCAGCGGCTCGCCGAAGGCCAACAGGTCGAAGTCGCGCTGCATCTCGATCTCCCGCGCCGGACACGGGGGCTCTTCACCCGATCGGCCACGGGAAGGCAAGCACCCACACCCGGCCGTCGGGGGAAAGCGGCCGGGCGTGGTGCCTGCAGGGGGGCTCAGTAGTAGCGGTTGGACCGGGTCATGGCCGCACGGCGGCGCTGGGTCTCCAGCGTGTCGTAGTCGAGCGGCGTCCAGAACGGCTGCAGAGCCTCGCGCTCCACATCGGCCCGGGTCAGGCCGATGTCGCTCAGGACATGGTCCGGCAAGCGCTGCAGGTCGCGGCGCGCTCGCCAGTCGGTCCACAGGCGCAGCAGGCGGGTAACGATGCCAGCCGGCTGCGCGCGACCTGCGACCCTTGCCCCATCCGCGACGATCTTGCTGCGCACGGATGCCGTGCAGGCACCACCGGAAAGCTGGAAGGTCGAGGACAGGGCGTGCGTGGTCACCTGCCGGTTGCTCTCGGCATGCATGTCACCTTCTCCATCAGGGGGGAGGTCCACCGACCTCACATCCGAGAATATGCGCTGGCGGCTCCCATCAATCCAACGCATAATATTGATGGTTCGCTTCAACGAAGTTGATGTGAGTTCGACCATGGACCGGATGCTCGATCCCGACCTGCTGGCGACGCTGGTGGCGATCGCCGAGACCGGCAGCTTCACCGGTGCTGCGGAGCGTGTGCTGCGCAGCCAGTCCGCGGTGAGCATGCAGGTGAAGCGGCTAGAGGACACGGTCGGCCGGCCCTTGTTCACGCGCGAGGGCCGCAATGTCAGCCTCACGCCCGCCGGCGAGACGCTGTTGGTGCATGCGCGCCGGATCCTGCGCGCCCACCGCGAGGCGATCGCGGAATTTTCCGAGCGCGAGCTGGCCGGCGAGGTCACCATCGGCACGCCCGACGACTATGCCGCCACCTACCTGCCATCGATCCTCAGCCTGTTCACCGAAGCCAACCCGAAGCTCACCCTGAACGTGGTCTGCGAGCCTTCGATGACGCTCTCGCAGCGGATCCGTGAGGGCAGCGTCGACATCGCCCTCACCACTCGCGGCAATGGCGAGGTCGGCGGCACGATCGTCCATGCCGAGCCGCTCATGTGGATGGGCTCGCGCCAGCACTGCGCGCACGAGCGCGATCCCTTGCCGCTCGCGGTGTTCGGCGAGCATTGCTGCTTTCGCACCGCCATGCTGCGGACGCTGGCCGAGCAGGGCCGCGAGGCGCGCATCGCGGTCACCTCGGTGTCGATCGCCGGCATCTATGCCGCAATGGAAGCGGGCCTCGCCATCTCCTGCCTGGCCAGCAGCAACCTGACCGCCAGCCTGCGCTCGTTCGGACCCGCCGACGGGTTTCCAGCCCTCCCGGACGTGCAGCTCCTGCTCCAGCGCGCGGCCGGCCGCCGCTCGCTCGCCCTGGACGAACTGGAGGAGCGGATCGTCGAACACTTCCGACGATGGCATCGGGTGCCCCAGGCCGCCTGAGCGGCCGCAGCGCGTTCCCATGCCGGCATTTTCATGGCAGGACCCAGATCACGTGCTGCCGGCCAGAGCAGCCATGCCAGGGAGGCCAGGATGCGTTCCGTGATCGTCGCCGCTGCCGCGGGCCTGCTGCTCGCCGCCTGCACCGCCGCCCCGCCGCCGCCGCAGCCGGCCTCCACCCCCGTGCCGAGCAATCCCCCGCCCGTCACCTCCTCGGTGACGGAGGAGGAAGTGCTGGCGATCGTCGAGGAGATCGACATGACCAGCCGGCTGGTTACCCTGCGCCGGCCCGATGGCAGCCGCGTGCAGATCTATGCGCCGCCGGATGTCCGCAACCTGCAGCAGGTCCGGATCGGCGACGAGGTCGTGGTCACCTATGTCGCCGAGCTTTCGGCGCTGAGGGTAGGCTCGGCCGACAGCCCCGCCGGCGCGCCCACCGAGATCCTGGACCAGGGCGTCATGCGCACGCCCGAAGGCGCCATGCCCGGCATGGCGGTTGGCAGCTCGCTCACCACGACCGTGACGATCGACAGCTACGACCCGGCCACCCACATCGTTACCTTCACCGCTCCGGATGGCGTCCAGGAGCAGGCGGAGATCCAGGATCCAGCCATGCAGGCCAGGGCGGCACGCCTCCAGCCGGGCGACCAGGTCCAGGTCACCCTGAGCGAGGTATCCGCGCTGACGGTGCGCCATCCGGCCCGCTGACCCGGTGGAAGTCTATGCCGCCTCGTGGCCAGCACGGGCGGCGAATACCCGCTTGGCCGCGAACAGCCCGTTCAGGGCCGCGGGGAAGCCGGCATAGACCGCCATCTGGATGATCGTCTCGACGATCTCCTCCTGGCTCAGCCCCACGTTCAGCCCGGCCTCGATATGCACCTCGAGCTGGGGCGTGGCCGTGCCCATGGCGGTCAGCGCCGCAATCGTGGCGACCTCGCGCGAGCGCAGGTCCAGGCCCGGCCGCGTGTACACGTCCCCGAACGGGAACTCGATCAGCATCCGCGCGAAATCGGGGGCGATGTCTGCCATCGCGGTGATGACCCGTTCACCGGCCTGGCCGTCGATCTCGGACAGGGCCTTCAGGCCGCGCTGGTAGCGGTCGTCGGACTGGGGATTGGTCGGCATGGTCGTCGTCCTCTTCGGATGGTGCGCCATAAGCGGCGATCTTCTGGTCGAGGACGCGAAGGCAGGCCTTGAGCTCGGCGAGATCGGCGCGGACCCGGTCGCGATGCACCTCCAGGATCTGGCGGCGCTCGTCCTCGGTGCCGGCCCCGGCCGTCCGCAGCTTTGCATAGCGCAGCATCTCGCGGATCGGCATCCCGGTTGCCCGGAGATGGCCGATGAAGCGGATCCAGACCAGGATACCCTGGTCATAGTCGCGCCGCCCGCCCCGCCCGCGCGGGGCGTAGGGAAGCAGCCCGATCCGCTCGTAGTAGCGGATGGTATGCACGCTCAGCCCGCAGGCTTCAGCCAGGTCTCCGATCCTCATCGCCTGCCTTCGACGTCTTGGACGACCAGCCATCTACGAGTTCGAGTGCGCTCTAAGTCAACGGGGAAATCCACTGGGCGATTCACCGTCGCGAACTCGACCAGCGTGTGCCGTCACCCCATCCGCTTGACGGTCCAGCGCTGCTATTCGGTGTTCAGCGGGTCGATGATGTCGTGGCGATGCGCCTTCAGCCAGGCGAGTGCACGGTCCTCGTCCCGCTCCATGAGGGCCGAGCAACCGACCACGTCCGCTGCCAGGATCGCAGCGATACGTCGTTCGGCCCGCCCTGCAGCACGGCCCGATCTGCTTCGAACTTGCTTGGCCGTTGCCAGGCCGCCTGGGACTTCAGCGGGTCCGGCCAAATGCATCAGCACGATAGGACAGCATGCCTCAGCATGCTATCCTGTGGCCCTGCCTGCAGGATGCGCCGATGCCGTCACCTCGCCTCAGCGCCACAGCAAGTTTTGCACAATCGAACCCGAGACGGGCCCCGAGAAGTGCCTGGCCTGCCTCATCCGCAATCTGCACAAACGAACCCGAGCCAGGCCACGGCATCCGTCACAAGCCTGCATTCATCCACGATCTGCACGATCGAACCCGAGCGAGCCGAGACAGCACTCCGGCAAAACAAGCTCGAGCCGGCACTGCCCCCTTTCGTCATCCCCCGGCTCGTCCGGGGGAACTACCGGTGGACGCCAGTAGTGGTAGATCCCCCGCCTCCGCGGGGGATGATCCGGAAAGGCGAATACGGCCCGCGCGCTGTCGACATGCATTTTTGCACGATCGAACCCGAGACGTACCTCGCGCCATCCCGGCGAAACGAACCGGCGACCGCCCACTCCCCTCACTCTGCCGGAAGCAGGGACGGAGAGAGCTGTCCGCGGACAGGCGGGCTCAGCCCCCGGCGGCGGTGGCGAACGCGTCCAGGATGATGGTCACCGAGATGGCACCCGGGTCGGGGTGGCCCAGCGCCCGGTCGCCCAGCGTGCGCGCCCGGCCGAACTGGGCGACCATGTCCTTGGTGCGCTCGGCCCCTTCCGCGGCCGCCTTGGCCGCAGCGCGGGCCGCAGCCGGCAGGCCGGCGGCGGCATTGGCCCGGGCCGCCTCGGCGGCGGGCGCCAGCGCATCCAGCATGGTCTTGTGCCCGGGCTCCGCCTTGCCGCGCGCCTGCACCGCCTTCTGCCCCTCGAGGAGCGCCGTGGCGAAGCTCTCGGCGTCCAGCACGTCCGCCGTCAGCACCTTGCCCGCCCCGGTGAACAGCGTGCCGAACACCGCACCCGAGGCGCCGCCGCTGGTGCTGACGATCGCCATGCCGACCGTCTTGAACAGGTCGCCCACCGTGGCGGCCGGCTTCTTGTCCAGCGCCTCCTTGGCCGCCTTCATGCCGCGCGCCATGCCCAGCCCATGGTCGCCGTCGCCGATCGCCTGGTCGGCCTTGGTCAGCCGCTCGGTGGACGCGATGATCGCATCGGCGGCGGCGACAAGTGCGGCCTTGGTCTGGTCGACGGTCAGGCGGTCAGACATCGGAAAACCTCAACGCTGGGTGAAGGGAAGCGATTCGCAGGGCGCCTCGATCAGGCGCGCCAGCTCGTCGTCGAGACGGATAAGGGTGATCGAGAAGCCCGCCATCTCCTGCGAGGTGAAGTACGCGCCGATGTCAGTACGCGCCACCTCGATCCCCTTCTCTTGGAGGATCTGCCGGGCCTTCCGGTTGACGATCAGCAGCTCCATCTGGGTGGTCGCCCCCAGATTGTTCAGCAGCATCGCGACCCGATCGCCCCGCTTGAACGGCAGGTCGTTCACCAGCCGGTCGATCATGTTCGCGGTCAGCTCGTCGGCCGGCATCAGCGCCCTGCGCTCCACGCCCGGCTCGCCATGGACGCCCAAACCGATCTCGATCTCGCCCTCGCCCAGCTCGAAGGTCGGCTCGCCGGTCTCGGGCAGGGAGCCCGCGCGCACCGCGACGCCGATCGTGCGGGTATTGGCCTGGGCTTTGTTCACCACCGCCTCGGCCTCATCGAGCGACTTCGCCTCGGCGCATGCGGCCCCGGCGATCTTGACGATGTAGAAGGCGCCGCCGATCCCGCGCCGGTCCTCCGGACGGTCGGTCGCGACATCGTCATTGACCAGCACGGTGCGGACCTCGATGCCGTCCTCGGCGGCCATTTCCGCAGCCATGTCGAAGTTCATCACGTCGCCGGCATAGTTGCCGTAGACGTAGAGCACGCCCTTGCCCTGGTTCGCCGCCACCGTGGCCGCATGGATATGGTTGGGCGGCGGCGAGGCGAAGATGTTGCCGCAGACCGAGGCGTCGGCCAGCCCCTTGCCGACATAGGCCGAGTACATCGGCTCGTGCCCCGACCCGCCGCCCACCAGCAGTGCCACCTTGCCGGGCTCGATGCCGGTCCGCACCAGGGCCGGCGCGTCCTCCAGCTTCCTCAGCCGGCCGTGCGAGGCCAGCACTAGGCCGTCGATGACCTCGGCGACGATGTTTTCCGGATCGTTGATGATCTTCTGGACCTTGGTCATGGGCACCTCAGGAGGGGGAATCGGAGTGCGGTTTGCGCTCGGGCAGGTGGTCCAGCACGTTGAACAGGACCACGCCCAGGAGGATCACGGGGAAGCCCGCGCTGTAGAGCTCGACCAGGAAGGGCTGGCACATCAGCACCACGCCCAGGAGGATCAGGCCGGAAGCGACCTTGTACCAGTACTGGCGCTTCATGCGGCCCTCCGCGTCGGCCCGTGGTCGATCCGCTCGCCGGTGGCGGCATCGAAGTGGAAGACCCGCCCGGGCGGCAGCCGGAACCAGATCGGGTCGCCCTGCTGGGCCTGCAGGTCGAGCTCAACCACCTTCCGGAAGCGCTGGCTGCCCACCCGGACCTCGATCGCCTTGTCCCGCCCCCGGAAGTCGGTGGCCCAGACCCGCCCCTCGGCATAGCCGTCGGTCGGCCGCGTCGTCAGCTCGATATCCTCCGGCCAGATCCCGACCAGCAGACTGCCGCCCGCCTCGCCCGGCCCCGGCAGCCGCATGGGCAGCCCGTCGATCTCGATGCCCTGCCCGGTGACGTGGGCCGGGAACTGCGCCATGGACGGGCTGCCGACCAGCCGGCCGACCGCGGCATGGCGCGGATCGGCGATGATCTCCCCGATCGTGGCGCACTGCAGGATCCGGCCCTTCTCGATCAGCGCCATCCGCGTCGCGATCGCGGCCGCACTCGGATAGTCGTGCGAGGCATAGATCACTGTGGCGCCGGTGGCCTGGTACATGGCCTTGATCTCGCCCTGCAGGCTTTCGCGCAGCTTCAGGTCGAGCGCGGAGAGCGGCTCGTCCAGGAGATAGACGCGCGGCCGGCGCACCAGGGCACGGGCGATCGCCACCCGCTGTTTCTCGCCGCCCGAGAGCTGCTCGATCCGCCGGTCCAGCAGATGGCCGATCCGGAGCGTCGCCGCCGCCTGGGCCACCTCGCGCCTGACCTCGTCCTCCGGGCGCCGATAGACCGGCGAGCGCAGGGGGAAGGCGATGTTGTCGAACACGGACAGGGTGGGCAGCAGGTTGAAGCCCTCGAACACCACCGCCACGTCGCGCTCGCGCGGCGAGGTGGCGGTGACGTCCCGGTTGTCCAGGTGGACGCTGCCCCGGTCCGGCTTCTCCAGCCCGGCGATGCAGCGCAGCGTGGTGGTCTTGCCGGCCCCGGTCGGACCCAGCAGCGCCAGGACCTCGCCTTCCTCCATGGAAAGGTCGACATCCAGGAGCGCCTGCTTGGCGCCGAAGGACTTGGACAGGCCGCTCAGGCGAAGCACGGTCATTGTCAGGCCACCGGCAGTCGCACGCCTTCCGGCGTGAAGTAGAAGATCCGGGCGGGATCGAGATGCATCCGCTCCGGCAGGCTGATGCCGGCATCGGCCGGCAACACCCCACGCCAGACCTGCCCGGACAGCTCGAAGTCGAGGAAGCGCTCGCGTCCCACCGAGTAGGCGATCGGCCGCTCGACGGGCACCGCCGCATGGTCGCCCTGGCTGGCGGGGGTCAGCGAATGCGGCCGAATCCCGATCCGCCCGCGCCGGAGCCCGCTCCGGCGCAGGGCTTCCAGGTGACGCTCCGGCAGCCGGATCGGCACGCCCGCCTCGCCCAGCGCCACGCCGTCCTCGGTGAATGCCGCATCGATCAGGTTGACGCTGGGCGAGCCGATGAAGTGGGCGGCGAACTCGTCGACCGGATCGTCGAACAGCTCCCTGGGCGTGCCCGCCTGCACGATCTTGCCGGCCCGCATCAGCACGACCCGGTCGGCTAGCGACATGGCTTCCCGCTGGTCGTGGGTGACGTGGACCGTGGTCATGCCCAGCTCCTTCTGCAGGTGCCGGAGCTCCCAGCGCATCTCCTCCCGGAACTGCTCATCGATCGCGGAGAGCGGCTCGTCCAACAGCAGGACGCGCGGCTCGCGCACGACTGCCCGGGCCAGCGCCGCTTTCTGCCGGGCACCCGGCGGCAGAGTCCCCGGCCGGCGGTGCAGGATGTCGCCGAGGTCGAAGATCTTGGTCATCCAGGCAATCTTGCGCTCGATCTCCGCTCGCCCTTCGCCCCTGGCCCGCAGGGGGAAGGCGATGTTGTCGCGCACGCGCAGGTGCGGGTAGAGCGAGACGAACTGGAAGACCATTGCCACCTGGCGCACTCTAGGCGGCAGGTGCGAGACCTCGTCCTGGTCGAAGAAGATCTGCCCTGAGGTCGGCTGCTCCAGTCCGGCGATGCAGCGCAGCGTCGTGGTCTTGCCGCAGCCGGAAGGCCCCAGCAGGACGATGAACTCGCCCTGCTCGAAGGCGATCGAGATGTCGTCCACCGCGGCGACCGTGCCGAAGCGGACCGACAGATGGTCGAGAGCCACGCGCGCCATCAGTCTTGCCTGCCCTGCTGGGTGAGGAGCCGCACGAAGATCAGCGACAGGCCGATGATGATCACCAGCATGATCACGGCGAATGCCGAGGCCTGGCCGGTATAGAAATGGCTGAACGCAATCTTGCCCAATCGGAACGCCACCGTCTCCGTGTCGGAACCGGGCCCGCCGCCGGTCATGGCGAAGAACAGGTCGGACTGCTTGAAGGCGTCGATCAGGCGCAGGAGGAAGGCGATTAGGAGGATCGGCATCGACATGGGCAGGGTGACGCGGGTGAAGCGGAAGAAGGGTGATGCCCCGTCGATCTCGGCGGCCTCATTGATGTCAGTGGGAATGCCCCGGAACGCCGCCGTTGCCAGCAGGATCACGAACGGCGTCCACATCCAGGCATCGGCGATCACCACCGCCCAGAGCGCGTTGCCCGGCACGCCCAGCCAGTCGATCTTGACGAAGCCCAAGAGCGTGACGAGGTAGTTTACCACGCCCCACTCGGAATTGAACATGTAGCGCCAAAGAAAGCCCACCACGATCGGGCAGAGCATCATCGGCAGCATGGCGATCGTGAACAGCAGATCGCGGCCCCTGAAGTTGCGCTGGAACGCGTAGGCGACCGCCACGCCGACGCAGAACTGCACCACGACCGTGGCCAGCACGAACTGGCCGGTGAAGACGAACCGCTCCCAGACCGATTCGCGCGACAGGAGCCGCGTGTAGTTCTCCAGCCCGATGAACTCCGAGCCCTTGGCCGGGTTGAGGATCGAGAAGTTCAGGGTCGAGTAGTAGAGCAGCGAGATGAACGGATAGGCCACCATCAGGATCAGGATGGCCAGGGCCGGTGCCATGAACAGGCCGCAGATCGTGCGGTCCGAGATGGCCTTCGGCACGGCATGGGCCGTGGCCCGGCTCGCGGGAATGGCCTGCCTCATGTCCGGCTCCTTCCCAGCACGCCGAAGGTCATGCCCATCAACAGGTACTTGCGGATCAGCCAGAAGAAGATCGCGACCGGGATTACCAGCACCACGCCGGCGGCACAGATCTGCGCCCACTCGATGCCGGTGGCCCCGGTGGCCGAGGAGATCTTGACCGGCAGGGTCTTGGCCTGGGTGGTGGCGAGGATCGTGGAGAAGGCGAACTCGTTCCAGGCGAAGATGAAGCAGAACCCCGCCGTGGCCGCGATGCCGCCGCGCACCATCGGCAGGACCAGATTCCAGAAGGCGTAGAGCCGCGTGTAGCCGTTCACCAATGCGATGTTCTCGATCTCCTCCGGCACGCCGTCGAAGAAGCCCTTCATGATCCAGGTGGCAAGGCCGAGATTGATGAAGGTGACGACCAGGATCAGCCCGGTCCGGGTGTCAGACAGGCCCAGGCGCGAGAACATCACATGGTAGAAGACCAGCACCGCGACCGGCGGGATCATCCGGGTCGAGAGCGCGAAGAACATGAAGTCGTCGCGGCCCGGAAAGGCGAAGCGTGAGCAGGCATAGCCCGCCAGTGTGCCGAAGGCCACCGCCAGTACGGTGCCGGAGACGGAGATGACCACCGAGTTGATCAGGGCGTCGGTCAGCCCCAGCGCCGTCGCGGTCTCCGCCGCCTCGCCGATGCCGAACACCATCCGGTAGCCCGACAGGTCCGGGGTGAAGAACAGGCTGGGCGGCCAAGAGAACAGCTCCTGGCGGTCCTTCAGCGAGGAGAGCACCAGCCAGAGCAAGGGCCCGCACGCATAGATCATGTAGATGCCGATAACGATAGCCGGGATCAGGATCGGCTGGCGGTGAAGCGACATGGGCTCTCGCTTGCGTCCAGTGGCCAGGAGGGGCGGCATCCCTCATCGGGCGCCGCCCCTGGGGGTCAGTCGGTCGGCAGTTCCTCGACCTGGTCCTTGCCGACCGGCGCGATCACCGTGTCGGGCACTTCCGGCGTCTCGTCGGAGCGGACGATCTCGTAGCCGGCATCCTCGAAGGTCTCCTCATGGCGCTCGGCCGCATCGTCCAGCGCTTCCTGCACCGTCTTCTTGCCGGAGATCGCGTTGGAAACCTCCTCCTGGAGGATGTCGAGCAGGACATTGTACTCCGGCAGATGCCAGTAGTCGTTGGTGTATTCCAGTGCCTTGGCGAAGTGCTTGTTGTAGCTGTTCAGTCCCTGCCATTCCGGGTCGTCCAGCACCGACTTCAGGCCGGTCTGGCAGACGGCAGCGTACCGCTTCTGCTGCTCGGGCTGGAAGTACCACTCCATGAACTTGACCAGCTGCGGGATCTTCTTGGAGTAGGTGTTGATGCCCATGCCCTGGCCGCCCACCGAATATTGGCGGCGGAACTTGCCGTCCCGGCCGATCGCACCCGGCAGGTTGCCGAAGCCGGTCACTTCGGCGAACTTGTTGATCTTCGGGTCGGAGTTGGAGCCGTTGAAGTAGTACCACTGCATCGCCATCGCCAGCTTGCCCTGCTGGAAGGCGGCGTTCACCTCGTCCCAGCCCCAGTTCTGGCTGCCGGGCGGGCCGTACTCGAACATGTCGACATAGAACTGCACGCCGTCGACCGAGGCCGGCGAGTTCAGGTAGCCTTTGGCCTCGAAGGTCTCGGGATTGTAGAGCTCGCCGCCGAACGACCACATGAACGAGTTCGACGCGGTGGTGGCGAAGTCGTACTCGCGCCCGCCCATCTGCCCCCAGCCGAACAGGCCCTCGTCCGGCCGGGTGAAGAACTCGGCGATCTCCTTGGCGTCCTGGTAGGTCTGCGGGACCTTGAGGTCCTTGCCGTACTTCTCCTTGAACGCCGCCTGCTCCTCCGGGTCCTCGAACAGGTCCTTGCGCCACATGAAGCCATAGGCGTCCTGGTTGATCGGCAGGCCCCAGTACTGGCCCGAGCCGTCCGGATACTCGCCATATCGGGCGAGCGAGGCCGGGTCGAACAGCTCCGGCTTCAGATAGTCGGATTCCTCGAAGACCTTGTTGATCGAGTAGGCATGGCCGCCGCCGGCGAACTCGGCGGTGGACTGGCTGTCCCACATCGCGAAGTCGAAGCCGTCACCCTTGATCGCGAACTCGGACGCGATCTTGTTGTGCCATTCCGGCCCATAGGGGACCAGGGCCGGGACGATCGAGACGTTCTTGTCGGGGTAGTCCTTCGCGATGTTGACCACCGCATCGGCGCAGGTGCCGGCATGCCAGATGAAGGTCAGCGTCTCGGCCGCACCTGCCGGGCTGCTCAGGCCGGCCATGGCCAGCACGACGGCGGCGCTGGCGCCACCCATCCAGGTCTTCTTCGTCATCGTTCCTGCCTCCCTAGATCAACCATCGAGCGTCAATGCCCATGACCGGGCCCAGGGCCGGGCGTGACCAGCTCCAGCCGGACCCCGTCTCCCTGCAATGCCTGGCGAACCTCGGGCGGCAGGCCCTCGGTGACCAGGACGGAATCGAACTCACGCAGCGGTGCGAACAGGTTGAGCGCGGAGCGGCCGACCTTGGAGCGGTCGAAGGCGATCACCGACCGCTCGGCTGCCGCCTTCATGGCGAGCTTTGCCCGGATGATGTCCGGGTCGTGCAGATAGGCGCTGGTGCCGCGCACCGCCGAGGTCGAGAAGATCGCGAGGTCGGCGCGCAGCCGCGCCACCGCCGCCTCGCAGACCAGGCCGAAGAACGCGTTGCTGACCGGATCGTACCTGCCGCCCAGCGCGATCAGGGTGATCTCGTCGGCGCGGCGGAAGCTCTCGATCACCTTCAGCCCGTTGGTGATGACGGTGAGCGGCCGCTTGTGCTCGAGGAAGGGGACGATGCTGGCGGCGGTGGAGGAATCGTCCAGCACGACCGCCATGCCGGGCTCGACCAGCTCGGCCATGCGCTGGGCCAAGGCCGCCTTTTCCGCACGGTTCTGCCGCTCGCGATAGGCATAGTCGCCCTCGAACAGGATGCTCGTGGTCAGCGTGGCGCCGCCCCGGACCTTGCGGACCAGGCGCTGCTCGGCCAAACGATCCAGGTCGCGATGCACCGTCATCCTGCTGACGCGCATCTGCTCGACCAGCTCATCGACCGTGGCGTTCTCGTGGACGCGCAGATATTGAAGCAGCGCCTCCCGGCGCACCTCGCCACGCACCCTGCCTCCCCTTGATCTCGTGCGGCTATCTGCCGTTATGCGCCGGGATGTAACAGGTGGAGATGGGATCGCAACAGTTTTGTCTGGTATCTGAAGCGCGGATCACGCCGCGTCGGAAGCGGGCGGCTTCCTGATGCCGGCCTCGGTCACGATGGCAGCGAACGAAGCGAGATCGGCGAAATAGGCCGGAGTCAGCCGGCCGAACTTGCTGCTGTCGGCGACCAAGTAGGAGACCAAGGCATTCTCCATCGCCGCACGCTTGACCAGCACCTCGTGGAAGTTGGTGCAGCTCACCCCGCGGGTGGGATGGATGCCGCCCGCCGAGATGAACGCCTTGTTCAGCCGGACCGAGCGCAGCGTAGCGAGTCCGCTGTCGCTTTCGAAGGAGCCGGGATCCTCATGGTAGAGGCCACCCATCAGCACCAGGCGGATGCCGGGGCGGCGAGCCACCGCTTCCGCGATGTTCAGCGCATAGCAGACGACGGTGAGGCGGCGGTCCTGGGGCAGCCGCCTGGCCAGATGCGCGAGCGTGGTGCCGCAATCCACGAACAGCGTGTCCTCGGGCTCGATCAGGCTACAGGCCCATTCGCAGGCACGGATCTTCGCCGCACGCGCGTCCTCCTGGGCCTGCAGGCCGACGGCCTCGGGCGGGGCGGCCCGTTCGGGCAGGATGTGCCCGCCCAGGATCGACAGCCGGCCGTCGGTCGATGCCACGTCGCGGCGGATCGTCATCTCGGACACGCCGAGCCGTGCCCCGGCCTCCTTCAGGCCGAGCATGCCGTGACGCGCGACCTGCTCCATGAGGACGGCGATTCGCTGCTGCTTTCCGATGGCCATGCCGCACCGATCCTGTGGGGGTGACGGTAGAAGCCTATAGATCATGTTGTGATTCTGACAATTGTTAGATCCGACGCATGTCTTCGTGCCGGCGACGCTGGCACCGCTGCCGCGGAAGGCGGCAGGCAGGCCAGATATTGAGCAGCTATTCTTCCGTTTAACCGCTCTCTGCCATGGGGCGTATTCCTGTGTTGACAGCATCAGGCTCGTTACTACGGTAACAAAAAAGCCGGTGCGGAGCCCTCGCGCCTAACACCGTGCGATCCTGCGTGGGAGAACGCCTGATGCTGAAGTCTCTCTGCCTGATCACTTCGGCGCTGGCGGTACTGCCGCTGGCGGCGGCCTCGGCGCAGGAGCGCCTGCCGATCACCAACGCGACCTGTGCGGAACTGGCGGCCCGCTACGAGAAGCTGCCGTTCACCGACATCCTGCCGATGGACGAGGGCCCGGTGGTCGTCGACGGCGAGGAGAAGCCGCTCACGATCGGGTTCTCGCAGACCGGGTTCAACCATCCCTGGCGCGTGTCGATGCTGGAATCGCTGCAGGCCGAGGCTTGCCGGCATCCGAACATCGAGCTGGTAGTGCTGGACGGCAATGTCGACGTCGCCAAGCAGAACAACGACGTGCGCGACCTGATCGCTCGCGGGGTCGACGCGGTGATCATGAGCCCGGTGGAATCGGCGGCCCTGGTGCCGGCGGCGCGCGCGGTCATGAACGAGGGCCTGCCGCTGGTCGTGCTCGACCGCGACGTGCCGACCGACAAGACCCTGTTCATCGGCCAGAGCAACGTCACCATGGCCGAGGGCGTCGCGAAGAAGATGGCCGACGACCTGGGTGGCAAGGGCAAGATCGTGGTGATCACCGGCCTGCAGGGCTCCTCGCCGGCGGTCGACCGCAACAAGGGCATGGAGAACGTGCTCCAGGACTACCCGGACATCGAGGTGCTGGTGACCGGCGACGGCCAATGGATCCGCGAGCCTGCGGTGAAGCTGATGGAGGACTGGCTGACCGCCTATCCGGAGATCGACGCAGTGTTCTCCCATGCCGAGGAATCATCCTGGGGTGCGCAGCTCGCGATCGCCCGGGCGAACCGCTGCGGGGACGGGATCAAGCACTACACGTTCGACGGCTCCAATGCCGGGTTCAAGTCGGTCAAGGCCGGCACGTTCGGCGCAGACGGCAACTATACTCCGTTCATCGGCGA
>NZ_WUJP01000699.1 GCF_009806515.1 Geminicoccus flavidas
TATCGGCCTGCGCGCGGTGCTCTACACGCTCACCGGCAAGGAGATCCCGGACGCCCAGGACTATGCCGAGCCCGGCAAGACCCTGGTGCTGCCGGATTCGCCGGTAGTGACCGCCGCCAACGCCGATGAGTGGATCGGCCGCGGCTGGGGCGACTTTGAGCCGACGCCGGATCCTTGCCGCTGAAGGCCGGCGCGCTGCCGGTGACGCCGCTTCTCGCTGTCCGGGGCCTGGGCAAGAGCTTTTCCGGCAACGTGGTCCTCTCCGACCTGGACTTCGCGGTGCATGCCGGCGAGGTCCAGGCACTGGTCGGCGAGAACGGTGCCGGCAAGTCCACCCTCATCAAGGTGCTGGGCGGCGTCTACCAGCCGGATCGCGGCGAGCTGCTGGTCGAGGGGGAGCCCACCCGCCTGCGCTCGCCGCGCGACGCGCTGGCCCGCGGCATCGTGGTGATCCAGCAGGAACTGTCGCTGGCCCCGCATCTGTCGGCCGAGGAGAACATCTTCCTGGGCCATTTCCCGACCACCCGGTTCGGCACGGTTGCGAAGGGCGAGATGCGCCGGCGTGCGGCGGAACTCCTGGACAGCCTGTCGATCGAGATCGACCCGTCCGTGCCGGTCGGGCGGCTCAGCATCGCCCAGCAGCAGATGGTCGAGATCGCCAAAGCGATCTCGCTCCAGGCCAGGGTGCTGGTGCTGGACGAGCCCACCGCCGTGCTCGACGAGAAGCGGGTCGCCACCCTGTTCGCCCTGGTCGCCCGCCTCAAGGCGCAAGGCCTGGGCATCGTGTTCATCTCCCATCACCTGGAGGAGGTGTTCCGGATCTGCGACCGGGTCACGGTGCTGCGCGACGGCAGGAAGACCGGCGAGGCGCCGATCGGCGAGATCGACCAGGAATGGCTGGTCGCCCGGATGATCGGCCGGGACTTCCCGGCCCATGCCCGCCAGGCGCGCCGCTCCGGCAAGCCGGCGCTGGAGCTGCGCGGCCTGTCCCGTCGCGGCGAGTTCGAGGACGTGTCCTTCGCGGTGCACGAGGGCGAGATCGTGGGCTTGGCCGGGCTGGTCGGCGCCGGGCGGACCGAGGTGGCACGCGCCATCGTCGGCTTGGCCCGGCCGAGTGCCGGGACGATCCGGCTGCATGGCCAGGACGTGCGCATCGACGACCCCGGCAAGGCGGCGCGCCTGGGCATCAGCTACCTGACCGAGGACCGCAAGGCGCAGGGCCTCCTGCCCAACCGCCCGGTGCGCGAGAACGCGACCATCTCCAGCCTTGGCCGGTTCACGCGCTTGGGCGTGCTGAACCTGGTCAAGGAGCGGGCTTATGTCCGCGACATGATCGGCAAGCTGGACGTGCGCTCGGCTGGCATGGGCACCGAGATCCGCTACTTGAGCGGCGGCAACCAGCAGAAGGTGCTGATCGGTCGGGCGCTGGCGGTGGAGCCCAGGGTGCTGATCGTCGACGAGCCGACCCGTGGGGTCGACATCGGCGCCAAGCAGGAAATCTACGCGCTCATCGAGCAGCTGGTGGCGCGCGGCGTGGCGATCGTCCTGATCTCCTCGGAGATGGAGGAGGTCCTGCGCCTGTCCGACCGGATCGTCGTGCTCCGCCGGGGGCGCGTCGCCGCAACGCTCAGCCGTGAAGAAGCGAGCGAGGAAACCATCATGAGGTCCGCAGCCCTTGCCGCATGAAGCTACTCACCTCGGCTACGGCGCCATGCTGCGCCGGGTCGGTGCCGGCAGGCTCGGCGGCCTGATCGCACTGGTCGCGCTGATCGTGATCGCCTCGCTCCTGTCGGACCGGTTCCTGACCGTGCCGAACCTGTTGAACGTGCTGCGCCAGATCGCGATCGTCGGCATCCTCGCGATGGGCATGACCTTCGTGATCCTGACCGCCGGGATCGACCTGTCGATCGGCTCGATCCTGGGCCTGTCGGTGGTGCTCTATGCCGGGCTGCTGGAAAGCTGGGGCCTGCCGGTGGCGATCACGCTTGGCATGCTGG
>NZ_WUJP01000700.1 GCF_009806515.1 Geminicoccus flavidas
CGGGTGCCGGTGCCGGCTTCGTCAACGGCATCGGTGTCGCCTATGCCGGCATTCCTGCCTTCATCATGACGCTCGGCATGCTGTCCTTCGCGCGCGGCCTGGCCTTCATCTATACCGGCGGCACGCCGATCCCGATCCTGGACGAGACCTTCTACAATTTCGGCAACGGCTACTTCCTGGGCATCCCGATCCCGGCGCTCGTGCTGATCGCGACGCTGCTCGCCAGCGCCTTCGTCCTGGGCATGACCCCGTTCGGCCGCTCGGTCTACGGGATCGGCTCCAACGAGGAGGCCGCCCGGATGTCGGGCGTGCCGGTGCGCCTCTACAAGACCGTGGTCTATGTCATCTCCGGCGGATTGGCGGCACTGGCCGGGGTGGTCTATTCTTCCCAGCTCGGCATCGGCACGCCGATAGCCGGGCAGGGCTACGAGCTCGATGCGATTGCCGCGGTGGTGGTGGGCGGCACGTCCCTGTTCGGCGGCAAGGGCTCCGTCTGGGGCACCTTCATCGGCACGCTGATCATCGGGGTGCTCGCCAACACGCTGAACCTGAACGGGGTCGACCCGTTCGTGCAGCAGCTGGTCAAGGGTGCCCTGATCGTGGTCGCGGTGTTCGGCATGAGCCGCGCCAACCGGACCTGAAGGAGCCTGCCGATGGATGTCCGAAAGCGGATCCTGCCGGTGCTGGAGGCCCTGCGGCCGGCGGTGGACGCGCATGTCACCCTGGAGCGCGTGCGCCGTTATACGTTTGCGCTCGCCAACATGCCGGCACCGTCCACGGCGGCAGCCGCCTTGCGCACGCCGGTGCTCAAGCGCCTGCTCGCCGACGACCAGGTCGAGCGCACGCGGCTGCACCTGCGCGAAGATTTCGAGAAGACCGGCAGCACGGTGATCCTGACCGGCAGCACCGAGCCGGCCAAGCCGCTCTGGTACTTCGCCCATCTCGACACGATCAGCTACCTGATCCAGCCGAAGGCCGGCGACCGCTACCCGCTGGTGCCGTTCTGCTACCACCTGATCGAGGAGGGCGAGCGGCCGGCCGAGGTGGTCCGCTACGACCTGCCGTCCAACCGCTATCGCCCGTCCGTCGGGGGCCGCCTGGTCACCGAGCGCGGGCAGCCCTTCTTCGAGCCCAACGATCCGTCCGTCCCGATCCGGGTCGGCGACCGGGTCGTGATGTCGGCCCCGTGCCGGGAAACGGACGACCAGGGCAATTTCGTCGGTCATGTCGACAACGCCGGTGCGGTAGCAGCCCTCGCCGTGGCAGCCCCGGTCATGGCCCAAGCCGGGATCGAGGCGATGCTGGCCTTCCCCGACGAGGAGGAGGGGCCGCATGGCAGCGGCAGCCAGGTGATGGGAAGGGGCGGCTCGCGCCTCGTGAACATCCTGCCGACACCGGACCTGGCGATCATCGCCGACGTGCAGCAGGCCGGCGGCGACCCGGACGCGGACACGCGCGGCGGCGTCGAGAACAGCACGCGGCTGGGCCAGGGTGCCGTGCTGGCGGAATTCTCCAGTCTGGCACGGGGGGCGGTGACGCCGCCACACCTCTATGCCCTGGCGCAGGACATGATCGCGGTGCTGGCGGAACTGGGCGTGCCGGTCCAGGAATCGAACAACGCCTACACCTCGCGCAGCGACGATGTCAGCGTGCTCCTGAAGACGCCGAACATCCTCCTGCTGGGCTTTGCCGGCTTCAACCGGCACCTGGACAAGGGCGAGCCGCGGGCGAACCTGCACGACCTGGTCAGCCTGTCCAAGGCGTTGATCTACTATTCGGCGATAGCCCCTGTTTATCGCGAGCGCTGCGCCGACCTGTTCGGGCGCACCGCATGACCGAGCTCGTCACGATCGGCTGGCTGACCATCGACGACATCGTCCAGGGCAATGTCGTCCAGCGCGACGTGCTGGGCGGCGGCGCCCTCTATTCGGCGGTGGGTGCGCGGATCTGGAACGATTCGGTGGGGGTCCATTCGGTGACCGGCCGGCGTCACCTGGACCTGGTCCGCGCCGACATCGAGGGCTTCGGGCTCGACAGCCGCGGCATCGAGACGATCGACGGCAACGGCCTGCAGCTCTGGCTGCTGCACGAGAACGACCGCGACAAGCAGCAGATCCCGAAGCTTTCCTCCTCGACCGCCGCCGAGATGGACGAGGGCCGGGGGTCGCTGCCGGACTTCTACGCCAACGCCCGCGGCTTCCACATCGCCCCTCAGGGCCCGCCAAGCTCGGTCGCCAACGCGGTTCACTTGGCCGCCCTGCCGGGGCGGCCGGTCGTGACGCTCGACCTGCTTTCCGATGGCTATATCGACGCCAGCCTCTACCGGGACCTGAGCTTCCTCCATCACCTGAGCGCGTTCCTGCCGAGCGAGGCCGAGATCCTGCGGATCTGAGCGCGTTCCTGCCGAGCGAGGCCGAGATCCTGCGGATCTGGCGGCCGGACGATCTGGAGGTCTGGGTGCGCGCGCAGACGGCCGAGCATGGCTGCACGATCGCGGTGAAGCTGGGCGAGCGCGGCTCGTTCGTCTGCGTGCCGGGCGAGCGCCGGCTGGTGCAAGTACCGGCCTTCCCGGCCCGGGTGGTGGACACGACCGGTGCCGGCGATTCCTATTGCGGCGGCTTTCTGGCGGGCCTGGCCGAGGGCCGGCCGCCGGAGGTCTGCGCCGCCATGGGCACGGTCGCCGCCTCCTATGTGGTCGAAGCCTGCGGTGCACTCCGCACGGTCCGGCCGACACCGGAGGACCGGGCGGCGCGCCTGGCCCACGTCATGTCCCGGCTCGTCTCGACCGATCTCTGACTCCCGTTCTCGACTGGATTGCCCTTGGCCATCGCCCCTGCCCGCCCCTCGCCGCTCGCCGCCATCTTCAAGGTCAACAAGCCCCTGATCGGCAACGTCCACTGCGCGCCGTTGCCCGGCACGCCGCGCTACCGAGGCGAGCCGATGTCGGCCATCGTGAAGCGGGCAGTGGAGGACGCCAGGGCCTATGCCGCAGGCGGCATGAACGGCCTGATGCTCGAGAACCACGGCGACATCCCGTTCCTGCCGCCGGGCGAGATCGGGCCGGAGATCGTGGCGGCGATGAGCGTGCTGGTGAAGGCCGTGGCTGAAGCAGTCGACCTGCCCTACGGCATCAACCTGCTCGCCAACAGCGCCATCGGCGCGCTGGCGATCGCCAAGGCGACGGATGCCCGGTTCATCCGGGTCAACCAGTGGGTCAACGCCTATGTCGCCAACGAGGGGCTGGTCGAGGGCGAGAGCGGCCGGGCGCTGCGTTTCCGGCGGATGATCGGGGCGGACGACGTGGCGATCTTCGCCGACGTCCACGTCAAGCACGGCGCCCATGCCATCGTGGGCGACCGGGGCGTGGCGGAACTAGCCCGGGACACCGAGTTCTACGATGCCGACGTGGCGATCGCGACCGGCAACCGCACCGGGGACACGGTGCCGCCCGAGGAGATCGCCGCGGTGCGCGCCGGCACCCGCCTGCCGGTGATCGCCGGCAGCGGCATCGCGAAGGACAATGCCGCGGCGCTGATGGCGGAGCTGGACGGGGCGATCGTCGGGTCCAGCCTGAAGCACGACGGAGTCTGGTGGAACCAGGTGGACCCGGCCCGGGTCGAGGCCTTCGTCACCGAGGTCCGCCGCCACCATCCGGCCTGACCGCGCGGGCGGCGTTCCCAGGCACTGGTGGAGGCGATACAGAAGAAGCCACCGGGCGCGCAGCATCCGGCCGCCCATCCCGATGGGGCCGATCATGAATCCTCTCGCTCCTTCGATGCAGGACCGCCACGAGGCGATGAACGCCATCCTGGCGCAGAACTGGTGGGCACTGGCGCTGCGCGGGGCGATGGCCGTCCTGTTCGGCATCCTGGCCTTCGTGCTGCCGGGGGCGACCATCCTGTCGCTGGTGCTGATCTTCGCCGCCTTCAGCCTGGTGGACGGCATCTTCGGCATCATCGCCGCGATCCGGGGGGCCCGCGCCGGCGTGCGCTGGGGCCTCCTGCTCATTCACGGCATCGCCGGGGTGGTGATCGGCATCGCCGCCTTCGTCTGGCCGGGCATCACCGTCTTTGCCTTCGTGCTGCTGATCGCCGCCTGGGCGCTGATCTCCGGCGTCACCATGCTGGTCTCCGCCGTCAAGCTGAAGACCAGCCATGGGCGCGGCTGGCTGATCCTTGGCGGCATCGCCTCCCTGCTCTACGGCATCCTCCTGGCCGTCAGCCCGATGGTGGGCGCGATCGTGCTGGCCTGGTGGCTCGGCGCCTATGCCATCGTGTTCGGGATAACGCTGCTGGTCCTGGCCTTCCGTCTGAAGCGCCATGCCGGCCATCGCCCGGCGGGAACTGCGCGGTCGGGCATCTGAGCGGCTCCGGGCTGGCAGGAGCAACGCGCGCCGATGGACCTTCGCCAGCTCAACTATTTCCTGAAGATCGCCGAGCGCCGCAACATGACGCTCGCCGCGGCCGAGCTGCACGTCACCCAGCCGACCCTCACCAAGAGCATCAAGCTGCTGGAGCGGGAACTGGGCGTGCCCCTATTCCAGCGCCTGCCGCGCGGCATGGAGCTGACCGAGTTCGGCCGCCGCCTGGTGCGCCATGCCCTGGCGATGCAGGTGCAGGTGGGCGATGCGCTCGGCGAGCTGGAAAGCCTGAAGAACGGGGCGGGCACGCCGGTCAACGTGGGGGCCGGGCCGGCTTGGCAGCACAGCCACCTGCCCACCGCCGCGGCCCGCGCCATGGCGGCCAATCCGAACATCCGGCTGCGCGTCACCGGCGGGTTCGACGCGGCGCTGATGCGGGCCCTGCGCCAGGGCGACCTGGATTTCGTGGTGGCCGAGCTGCCGCAGGAGGACGCAGCGGGCGACCTGGCGCTGGAGAAGCTGACCAGCGACCGGCTGGTGGTGTTCTGCCGTGCCGGCCACCCGCTGACCCGGCTGGAGCGGCCCGGGCTGGAAGAGACCCTGCGCTTCCCCTGGGTCCTGCCGGTGGTGCGGGTCACGCGCGCCCGCCGCCGGCTGGAGGCCCTGTTCGTGGCGCACAATCTGGCGCCGCCGGAAGCGACGGTCGAGGCGGACTCGATGACCTTCCTCCTGGCGATGGTGCGCGAGACCGACGCGCTCAGCTATACCAACCGGGAAACGCTGAAAACGCCGCAGGGGCGCGGCCTGGCGGTCCTCGACATCGACCTTCTCACCGCCGAGCGCGCCGCCGGGATCTGGACCCGCCGCAATGCCTGGCTGTCGCCGGAAGCACAGGCGGTCATGGCCGCCCTGCGCGAGGTCTGCCGGGAACGGCCGGGCAACTGACGGCGGAGCGATAGCTTTTCTGAATTGCAGGCGTCCCCGAAGTGTTTGGTAGGAATGGCGGCGCCATGACAGGTTTCGTCATGGGCGGCATCAGCCCGAAAGGGGGAGGCACGATGAACCAGGTGGACTCGACAGGGGCGCGGCTGCGGCGCTGGAGCATGGCGGCGACGGTGGCGATCCCCGCACTGCTCGTCGCAGCGAGCCCGGGCTGGGCCGCGGACGAGGCGCCGATCACCATCGTGATCAACCAGTCGCCCTGGTTCGCTGGCTTCCAGAAGACGGTGGAGCTCTACGAGGAGGAGACCGGCAACTCGGTCGAGCTCGACGTGAACCCGTTCGCCGGCAGCCTGGAGAAGCAGCGCTCCGCGGTGCGGGCAGCCGAGAGCCCGTTCGACCTCCTGGTCATCAATGCCGGGTTCTTCGTCGAGATGTATGCCGGCGGCTTCCTCCAGCCGCTGAACGAGATCGACCCGGACTTCAAGCTCGATCCCGGGATCTACACCTTCGATGATTCGGTCTACTGGAACGCCGAGACCAAGCTGCCGGACGCACAGAACGGCGTGCTGCTGACCGTGCCGATCAACCCGTTCATCCCGCTCCTGCATTATCGCAGCGACCTCTACGAGGAGAAGGGGTTGAGCGTCCCGGAGACCTGGGACCAGCTCCTGGAGAACGCCAGGGCGCTGAACGATCCGCCCGCCATGTATGGCATCGTCCAGCGCGGTGCGCGCGGCGCGTTCGACGTCACCTACGACATGCTGCCCTATATCGGCAGCCATGGCGGCGGCATCTTCCGCGACCAGAAGAGCGGCGACTTCACCATCACCATCAACAGCCCCGAGACGCTGGCCGGGCTCGAGACCTATCTGAAGCTCGCCAAGGAGGCCGGCCACCCGTCGACCGCCGGGCAGTCCCAGGCCAACGTCATCCAGAACATGGCGACCGGCAAGGCCGGCCACATCCTGGCGGTGCTCGCGGCATCCACCTTCGACGACCCGAACCAGTCGATCGTGGCCGGCCAGGTCGGCTTCGCGCCGCCACCCCATGCCGAAGGCCATCCCTCGACCCCGCCGCTCGGGCACTGGCTGGGCGGCATCCCGAAGAACATCCCGGCCGACCGGCAGAAGGCGGCGCTGGCCTTCCTGAAGTGGTTCCAGACCGAGGCGGCGCAGAAGGCCTATGCCGAGGCGGGCTCGCCGCCGGTCAGCCGTGCGGTGCTGGAATCCGACATGGCCAAGGAGGAGCAGTTCCGCTGGATGGGCGCGCTGGCCAAGGCGCTGCCGACCGCGCAGCTCACCTTCGTGATCCCGGAATCGGCCGAGATCCTGGCGATCACCGAACTCGGCTTCAACCAGGCCATCTCGGGCGAGGTCCCGCCGGCCCGGGCGCTGAACCGGATGGCCGAGGAGATCGCCGCCGTCATGACCAAGGCCGGCTACGACGCGCCGCGCCTCGACCCGCTGCCCGAGTAGCCGATGGCCGCCGCCGATACCCGAGCCGTGGCCCGCGCCCCCGCCGCCGGCCCGATGAGGACGGCGGCACTGCCCGGCGAGCGCGGCTGGCGCGCAGCCACCCTGGCACCGGCGCTGGTCGTCTTCCTCGGCCTGACGCTGCTGCCGATGCTGAACCTCCTGGTCCTGAGCTTCCACGACGTCGCCTGGGCCGAGCGGACCGCCAGCTGGAGCTTCGTCGGCCTCGCCAACTTCCGCGCCCTGCCGGGCGACGGCCTGTTCCGCGCCGGCATCCTGAACACGCTGATCTTCGCGGTGGTGGCGGTCGGCCTGCAGATGGTGCTGGGCTTCGGCCTGGCACTGCTCACCAGTGCCGTGGTGCGCGGCAAGCTCGTCTACCGGACGATCTTCCTCCTGCCGATCCTGATCCCGGGCATCGTGATCGGAGCGATCTGGAAGCTGATGTACAGCTTCGACTTCGGCGTCATCAACACGATCACCGGCCTGCTCGGCTTCGCCCCGCAGGACTGGCTGGGCCAGGGCCATCTGGCGCTGGCCTCGGTGATCGTGGTGGATGTCTGGCACTGGACGCCGTTCTGCTTCCTCCTGCTGCTGGCCGGCCTCGAATCCCTGCCACAGGACGTCTACGAGGCGGCCGCCATCGACGGCGCCAATGGCTGGCAGCGCCTGGTCCACATCACCCTGCCGCTGATGATCCCGACGCTGGTGGTGACCTTCGTCTTCCGGATGATCCTGGCGTTCAAGGTGTTCGACGAGATCTACCTGCTCACCGGCGGCGGGCCG
>NZ_WUJP01000701.1 GCF_009806515.1 Geminicoccus flavidas
GGCACGGCCACCGAAGTGATCAGCTTCTCGATCTATCGCCGCTTCTTCACCGAGGACCGCGCCGGCTACGGCTCAGCCATGTCGATCGTCACCTTCTTCGGCATCGCCCTGCTGATCATCCTGATCACCGCCTTCCTGCGCCGCCGGGAGACCGGGCGATGAGCCGCAGCGCCGGGAGCAGCCGGGTAGCACTGGTGCTGCGCCACCTGCTGCTGGTGCTGGCGGCAGCCATCGTGCTGTTCCCGTTCCTCTGGATCGGGGCTGCCGCCTTCAAGACGCAGATCTCGCTGCTCATGGGCCAGATCCTGTTCCAGCCAGTCCTGATGAACTTCGAGGCGGTGCTGACGGCGCGCTCGTCGGACTATGTCCGCAACTTCACCAACAGCCTGACGGTAGGCCTGCTCAGCACGGCCCTGGTCCTGGTGGTGGCCACGCTCGCCGCCTATTCACTCAACCGGATGCGCTGGCCGCGCTGGGTCGGCCATTCCATGCTGGGCTGGGCAGTCGTATTCCACATGGTGCCGCCGATCACGCTGGCCGGTGCCTGGTACTCGATGTTCCGGCCGCTGGGCCTGGACAATTCCTATCTGGGCCTGGTGCTCGCCCACACCACGCTGAACCTGCCGATGGCGCTCTGGATGATGAGCGTGTTCGTCAACGACGTGCCCGAGGAACTGCTGGAGGCGGCACGGATCGACGGGGCGAGGACGCCCCGGATCCTCTGGAGCGTGATCGTCCCCCTGGTGGCCCCGGGCCTGGCGGCCGCCGGCGTGCTCGCCTTCATCTTCAGCTGGAACGAGTTCGCCGTGGCGCTGACCCTCACCCAGCGGGAAACCGCGACGGTGCCGGTCGCCATCGGCAAGTACGCCCAGGAAAACACCATCGCCTACACCGAGATGGCCGCAGCGGCGATGCTCTCCATCCTGCCCGCGGTCGTCCTGCTCCTGGTGGCCCAGCGCTTCATCGTGCGCGGCCTGACCAACGGCGCCGTCAAATGAAGCGCCCAGCCACGAAGGTCGGAACATGAAGGTCGTCTTCGTCCTGTTCGATTCCCTCAACCGGCACATGCTCTCGCCCTATGGCGGCACCCGGATCCCGACCCCGAACTTCGACCGGCTGGCAAAGCGCAGCGCCACCTTCGACAAGCATTATGTCGGCAGCCTGCCCTGCATGCCGGCCAGACGCGACATGCAGACCGGGCGCCTGAGCTTTCTGCACCGCTCCTGGGGCCCGCTGGAGCCGTTCGACAACTCCTTCCCGGAACTGCTCGCCAAGGCCGGGGTGTACAGCCATCTGGTCACCGACCACTTCCATTACTGGGAAGACGGCGGCGCCACCTACCACAATCGCTACGACTCCTATGAGTTCGTCCGCGGCCAGGAAGGCGACCCCTGGAAGGCGATGGTCCAGCCGCATTGGGAGCGGCTGCGCGAGAAGTATCACGAGCGCCAGTTCACCACCGAGCGGCGCGAATATTTCTCGCAGAACATCATCAATCGCGAGTTCATCCGCGACGAGAGCGAGTTCCCTTCGGTCCAGTGCTTCGCTGCGGGCTTCGACTTCCTGGAGCGCAACCGCGATGCCGACAACTGGCTGCTCCAGATCGAGACCTTCGACCCGCATGAGCCCTTCCACGCACCCGAGCGCTTCAAGGACGCGTTCCGGACCGGCTGGAACGGGCCGATCCGCGACTGGCCGCGCTATGGCCGGGTCGACGAGCTGCCCGAGGAATGCGAGGAGTTGCGCGCCAACTATTACAGCGTGGTCGCCTTGTGCGACTTCCTGCTGGGCCAGCTGCTCGACGAGTTCGACCGCCACGACATGTGGAAGGACACCGCGCTCGTCGTGACCACCGACCACGGCTTCCTGCTGGGCGAGCACGACTTCTGGGCGAAGAACCGGATGAACATGTACGAGGAGATCGTGCATATCCCGCTGTTCATCCACGACCCGCGCAAGCCGGAAGCGGGCGGTCAGCGCCGGGCGGCCCTGACCCAGACCACCGATCTTGCCCCCACCTTCCTGGACTTCTTCGGCGTGGCCCCTGCCCCCGAGATGGAAGCCTATTCGCTGCTGCCGGTGGTGGAACAGGACCATGCCCTGCGCGAGGCGGCGCTGTTCGGCTATTTCGGCGGGGCGGTGAACGTCACCGACGGCCGCTTCACCTATCACCGCTACCCGGCCGACCTCGCGACGCAGGAGATCTACCAGTACACGCTGATGCCGACCCACATCTTCGAGCCGTTCACGCCCGAGGAGCTGAAGGGTGTCAGCCTCGCCGAGCCGTTCGGCTTCACCAAGGGCGCGCCGGTGCTCAAGGTCCCGGTGACCGACCGCTCGCCCATGTACAACGTCTACGGTCCCGGCGCCTTCATTGAGAACGACACCCGTCTCTATGACCTCCAAACCGATCCCGGCCAGGAGCGCCCGCTTGAGGACGAGGCGGCCGAGGCGCGGATGACGCGGCTCATGCTGGGCCTGATGCAGGCCAACCAGGCACCGCCCGAAGCTTTCGCCCGGATCGACGTGACACCGACCACCGCCGGCTCATGACTAGGCTGCCCGGCGCACGCGAGCAGGCCGCGGCCAGGGTCGGCGATCTGCGTCAGCTCGCTGCCGTGCGCCGGATCGTGCTGGACGACGGGCCGGAGCGGGACGTCCGAGCGCTGGCCTTCTCCACCGGCGGCGGCCTGGACTTCTGGGTGCTGGCCGACCGCTCCATGGACATCGGCCCGCTCTGGTGGCGCGGCACGCCGGTCGCCTGGCAAGGGCCGAACGGCTTCCGCTCAGGCCAGCTCCACGCCCAGGAGGCCGATGATCTGCGCGGCTTCGAGCGCAGCCTGTCCGGCTTCCTCGTCACCTGCGGCCTGACCCATGTCCGCCAGCCTGCGGGCGGCCTGCCCCTGCACGGCCACCTGCCGCTGACGCCCGCGCGCCTGCTGGCCTATGGCGAAGACTGGGGCCGCGAGGAGCCGGTGCTGTTCTGCGAGGGCGAAATCACCGAGGCCAGTCATAACGGCCCGAGCCTGCGGCTGCACCGCCGGATCGAGGCGCCGGTCGGCGCCAACGAGCTGCGCATCCTCGACCGCGTCGAGAACCTGCGCCCGACGCCGCAGGCCCTTGCCATGCTCTACCACTTCAACCTCGGCTACCCGCTGGTCCAGGCAGGCACGACGGTCGCCGGGGAAGGTCTGGACACCATGCAGGTCGACGAGGAAGCGCCGCCCTCGGTGACCTGCCACGCCGTTAACGCACCCACAGGCCGCTGCCGGGTGGAACGGCCGGCGCAGGAGGACCAGCCTGGCCTTGGCACCACCTTCGCCTTCGAGACGACCTGGTTGAGCCATTTGCAGGTCTGGCAGGACATGCGTCCCTACCGGCGCATCCTGGGGATCGAGCCGGTGACCAGCCAGCGCCTGTCGGATGGCACCAGTGGGCCCGGGCCGATCCTGGCCGGCAGGACCAATGCGACCCAGCGCCTGACGGTCACCTTCGACAGCCTTGTCCTTCCCGGCAACCGGCCATGCTGAAGGCCCGCCTACCCGCCCGCCTCACGCCGCTCGCCGCCTCGTTCGGGCTGCGGCCCTTCTATGGCGACCTCCACAACCATTGCGGCCTGTCCTATGGCCATGGGAGCCTCGAGGACGCGCTGGCACGCGCCCGCCAGCAGCTCGACTTCGTGTCGGTCACCGGCCATGCCCACTGGCCGGACATGCCCGTGGACCAGCCGGAGGTCGCCCATATCGTGGCCTTCCATGTCGAGGGCTTCGCCCGGCTGGCACGGCTCTGGCCCGGGCATTTTGAGACGCTGCGCCGCTTCCACCAGGACGGGACGTTCACGGTCTTCCCCGGCTACGAGATCCATTCCTTCCAGCACGGCGACTACACGATCCTCTACCGGGACCTGGCCAGCCGAGAGATGGTGCTGGCCGACAGCCCGGCCGAGCTGCTGTCCGAGCTCGACGCCCGCTACCCCGGCGCGGCGATGGCCTTCCCGCACCATATCGGCTACCGCCAGGGTGCGCGCGGCGTGAACTGGGCCTCGCTCGACCAGCACCTTTCGCCGGTGATCGAGATCATCTCCATGCATGGCTGCTCGGAAACCTCGCTGACCGAGCGGCCATTCCTGCACTCCATGGGCCCCTCGGACGGCCGATCCACCCTCCGCCACGGCCTGGCGCTGGGCCACGTCTTCGGCGTGGTCGGCAACACCGACCACCATAGCGGCCACCCC
>NZ_WUJP01000702.1 GCF_009806515.1 Geminicoccus flavidas
GGCTCCTACGGCCATGGCCGCACCTGCATCTACGCGCCGGAGAACACGACAGCGGCCTTGTGGGAAAGCCTGTGGTCACGGCGCACGAACGCGCTCACCGGCGACAACAGCCATCTGCTGGTGGCGGCAGGCGACATCATCCAGGGCGGCATACTTCCGCCGGGCGACCATGAGCTGCGGATCGAGGCGGTGGGCGGCAGCTTCATCGACACGATCGACGTGATCCGCTCCGGCCGTCTGGCAGCCCGGATCACGCCCGAGCTCGAGCCAGCCCCGATCGCTCCGCCTGCCGAAGGGTTCGAGACCATCCTGGTACTGGAGTTAGGCTGGGGTGCCCGTGGACAGAGCCACCGCTGGACCGGCCGGCTGGAACTGCAGGGTGGCGAGATCCTGGCAGTGGAGCCGCGCCTGCGCGGGGCAGAGGTAGTCTCCCCGCTCGAGGGCGAAGCAGAGGCCGACGAATCTCACAGCATCGCCGCCGACCGCCACGCACTCGCCTTCACCATCCTGGCCCACGCCAACCCGAACAACATGACCCCAACCATGCAGGCCATGGCCCTCCGGGTCCGCCTGTCCGGCCGAACGGTCATCCGGGCCGAACTCCACGGCCAGCACCTGCAGATCGACCCGTCGCGCCTGCAGGAAGGTGCTCTTTCCGGTAATCTCGCGGGCATCGACAGCCCCGCCTTCCGCTTCCATCCCCTGCCGCAGCCGCACCAGTGGCAATGGCAGGGCGCCGTGCCGCTGCCCGGCTTCAGCACCGGCGAGACCGTCTACCTCCGCATGCGCCAAGCGAACGGCCAGTCGACCTGGACCAGCCCGATCTTCTGCCGGAGCGGAACCTAACCCACTCCTCGGAACTTGAGACGACCGATTTCCCAGCGAGCAAACTGCCTTGACCGATCGAGTGGGGCGGTACGATCAGGCGGACGCTGGCTGCCAAGTGGAGCGGCCACATGCTCGATCTCGTGCCGCTGCACCTCATGAACAGTACGCGCGCCAGATCTCAGCTTCCTCCCGAGCCTTGTACCACGAAGGCAGCCTGCCAGGCTGACGGCACCAATGCAGAAGCCGAGTTCACCACAGGCGAAGCGGGCTCAGAAAGCAGTCCCTCCACAGCGGGATCGCTGCTGGCACAATTGTCAATCCGCTGCCGGCCCGGCCGCATGATCGTCCGGCCGTTGGACCTCCACCTGAGGCTTTCCCAATCAAGCGCCAGGCGGAGAATCGGCTCGCGGCTGGTTCACGTCTTCGCTGGTGCTTCTTCCGTGCCTGTCGGCAGTGCACCGGCGCAGCCGGCACCCGGGAACGCAGAGCCGGCCATCGCTGCAGGCTCTCAGCTCTGGCTTCCGCATTTCCTCGCATTCATGCCGGCGG
>NZ_WUJP01000685.1 GCF_009806515.1 Geminicoccus flavidas
GTCGATCAGGGCGTTGTAGGCGGCGAACAGCTCGATCCCGTCGAAGCCGGCCGCCTTTGCGCGGAGCGCGCAGCGGACGAAGCCGTCCTGGATCTCGGCGATCTCGGCCTGCGTCATGGCGTGGCTGCCGTCCGCGTCGTGGAAGGAGCGCATGCCGGACGGCGACCAGTTCGGTGCGAAGCTGTTGTCGGCATCGCCATGGGCGCCGACATGGTAGAGCTGCTGGATCATGACGACCCCATGCGGCCGGCAGGCTTCCACGAGTTGCCGGAAGGCCGGGATCACCCGGTCGTCGTCGGGCAGGTAGTTGCCGCGGGTGAGCACGGCGGTGCGGTGCACCGGGACCGGCTCCACCACGATCATGGCGGCGCCGCCGCGGGCGCGCTCCTCGTAATAGCCGATCGTGCGGGCGGATGGCAGGCCGCCTTCCGCCATGTTGTTGGTGTGCGCACCGAAGACGATCCGGTTCTTCAGCGTGCAGTGGCGGATCGTGAGCGGCGTGAACAGGTTGGGGAACATCCTGGCCTCCCGGTACGACGCTGACCCCGACTGTGCTGGTGCCACCGGCTGCCGGCAAGCGCCGCAGCTTGACTAAGCATTGACCGGGTCGTTCGATGCGAGGGTCCAGGACAATAACTTCGGGGGAGTTTCCATGCGTCTGAGCCGCCGCGATGTCGGCATTCTCCTGTCCGCCGCAGCGGCACTGGCCGCCGCCCGGCCGGCCAGTGCCCAGGGCAAGGGCAAGATCGTCTACATGATCCCGACCCTCCTGGACGAGTTCCAGACCGAGAGCCAGAAGGCGGTGGAATCGGTGTTCGGCTCGCTGGGCTACGAGGTCACCTCGGTGGACGCCCAGAACGACGCCGCCCGCCAGCTCTCCCAGCTGGAGGACCTGATCAACACCAAGCCCGACGCGGTGATCATCAACGCGGTGGCGTTCGACACGATCGTGCCCGGCATCGAGAAGGCGCGCGAGGCCGGGATCAAGGTCCTGAACTTCGACCGGCTGATCACCTCCACCCAGTTCGAGCTGACCTCGGTGGCCGGCACGGTGGAGATCGGCGAGATCGCCGCGGGCGAGGCCGTGCGGCTGCTCACCGAGCGCCACGGCTCGCCCAAGGGCAAGGTCCTGCAGATCCTGGGCGATCCCGGCGACGCCTATACGCTCGACATCCAGAAGGGCTTCGAGGCGGTGATGGCCAAGGAGGCGCCGGAGGTGGAGATCATCTCCAAGGCGGCGCTGCTCTGGGAGCCGACCAATGCCGGCCGGGCGTTCGAGGACCAGCTGCTGGTCACCCAGGACATCGACCTGGTGTTCTGCCATGCCGCGCACCTGACCGTGCCGATCGTCTCGATCATGGAAAGCAAGGGCATGAAGCCCGGCGAGATGATGCTGATGGCGTCCAACGGCGCGCCGGTCGGGCTCGACAATATCCGGGCCGGCTGGCAGCAGGTCGAGGTCGAGCAGCCGACCTATGCCCAGGTCTATGGGCTGGCCATGTTCATCGACAAGATCATGGCGGGCGAGGAGCTGCAGACCGGCTCCTACAAGGTGCTGGGGCTGGATGCGACGCTCACCAATGAGGACTGGGGCCCGAACCTGAAGATCCCGGGGGCGGCGATCACCAAGGAGAATGTCGACGACCCGCGCTTCTGGGGCAATCTGCAGTTCCCGAACGTACCGGTCGACGTGGTGAAGTGAGGCCGCCGGCCTGATTCTTCTCGTCTCCTGCGATGCCCCGGCCGATTAGCGGCCGGGGCATCCGACGTACCAGCCAAGAAGCACCTGAATGATCGCCGCGACCCCTGCCCCCTCGGCCAGCCGCATCCGCCTGGTCAAGCTGCTGCTCGACCACCTGGTCTGGTTCATCCTGGCGGTGATCCTGCTGATCTGCTCGCTCAGCATCGAGCATTTCTTCCAGGTCGGCATCTTCATCAACATCGCCCAGCACGCGACCTATGTCGGCCTGCTCTCGCTGGGGCTGGCCTTCTGCGTGATCGCCGGGCACATGGACCTGTCGATCGAGAGCGTCATGGCGTTCGCGGCGATGCTGGCGGCCGGGCTCACCGCCGCGCGCGGTTCGCCCTTCGCCTTCCAGGTGAACACCTGGGTCTCGCTCCTGCTGGTGCTGGGCTTCGGCGCGCTGGCCGGGCTGTTCAATGCGATCCTGATCGTGAAGTTCCGGCTCAACGCGTTCGTGGTGACGCTGGCCGCCTATATCGCGATCCGGGGCTTAGGATTGATCCTGACCGGCGGGCGCTCGATCTACGGCCTGCCCCAGGATTTCCGCGCGGTCGCCAACACCGACCTGCTGGGCCTGCCGATGCTGGTCTGGATCACCATCGTCACCTATCTAGCGTTCGGCCAGATCCTGAAGGGCTCCTTGTTCGGCCGGCGGGTCTATCTGGTGGGCGGCAACCCGGTGGCACCGTTCCGTGCCGGCATCAATGTCGAGCGGGTGCTGTTCGGGGTCTTCATCCTGTCCGGGGTGATCGCGGCATTCGCCGGCTGGCTGCTCGCCGCGCGTACCAATGGCGCCACGCCGAACCTGGGCATCGGCATGTTGTTCGAGGCGTTCGCCGCAGTGGTGATCGGCGGCGTGTCGCTGCGCGGCGGGATCGGCCAGCTGTCCGGCGTGTTCGCCGGTGTGCTGCTGCTTTCCACGATCGACACCGCGATCAACGTGATGGGGCTGGATGCCAGCTACATGCAGGTGATCCGCGGTGGGCTGATGCTGATCGCGGTGCTGCTGGACGGGGTGAAGACCGAGATCGCCAAGCGCCTCGGTTGAACGGCCGAGGCTGCGACATTCTGGCACAGGGCGGCGATGTCGCTTCGAGGAGGAAAGCTGCAAGAATCTCCCGGGTATTCGATCAATCTTACCCGATTGACCCAGGGGCTCATGAGAGTTCGATTTTTTCCGATGAGGCCGAAGTTCGGAAAATTCTATCTATTTCCGCAGCTTCGTCACTGTCGAGTTCATCCAACAACAGTAGTTTCATTGCCCAAGTGAGCGCTATTGTTTGAAACTCAACCAGCGATATAGTCCGTGACGTGAAGACGATGCCGCCGCAACGGCAGTGCAGCCGGGTCCTGGTCCCGCTGCGCCCGGCATCGCGCCGCTTCGGACCGCAATGCGTCATGGGGGACTACTGATGAGCAACTACCGTGCGATGGCCGACTGCATCGAGCCGGCCCAGCTCCAAGGCCTGGCCGAGGCCGCCCCCGCCTGGACTGGCCTTGCCGTCGACACCATCCACGATGCCGTCGTGAGCGCCGCGGTGCTCACCAGCGCGGCCTTCCGGATGCGCGACGAGGGCGCCCTGATCTCGGCGCTGCGCGGCTTGGCCACCGCGGTGGCCGACCTGGAGCTGGCGCACGCCAACGACAACGGCTGATGGCGGCGGGGCTGGACCATTGCTCCAGTCGCTTCGCTGACCGCTGCGCACCGGCCAGCCTGGGGGCTGGCCGGTGCCGCCGTTTTCAGCTTGCCCGCTGCGTTCACCCGTTGCAGTGCAGCGACGCGTCCCCCAACTGAAGCGCTTGCGGGGGATGTCGAAGGAACGACGCGTTGACGGAAAGCTGGCACGGCACGACGATCCTGTGCGTGCGCAAGGGGCCGATGGTGGTGATGGCCGGCGACGGCCAGGTCTCGCTCGGCCAGACCGTGATCAAGGGTAACGCGAAGAAGCTGCGCCGGGTGGGCGACGGCCAGATCCTGGCCGGATTCGCCGGGGCCACGGCGGATGCCTTCGCCCTGCTGGAGCGCCTGGAGGCCAAGCTGGAGCGTCATCCGGGCCAGCTCGCCCGTGCCTGTGTCGAGCTCGCCAAGGACTGGCGGACCGACCGCTACCTGCGCCGCCTGGAGGCGATGATGGCGGTGGCCGACAAGGATGTCTCGTTGGTGCTGACCGGCCAGGGCGACGTGCTGGAGCCGGAGTTCGGCGTGATCGGCATCGGCTCGGGCGGCAGCTACGCACTGGCCGCCGCACGGGCACTCCTGCCGGTGGAGGGGCTGGACGCCGAGGAGGTCGCACGTCGCGCCATGGCGATCGCCGCCGACATCTGCGTCTACACCAACCACCAGCTCACCCTCGAGAAGCTCGCCCTGTCATGACCGCGCTGACCCCCCGGGAGATCGTCTCCGAACTCGACCGCTTCATCGTCGGCCAGAACGCCGCCAAGCGCGCGGTCGCCATTGCGCTCCGCAACCGCTGGCGGCGCCAGCAAATCGACGAGCACCTGCGGGAAGAGGTGCTGCCGAAGAACATCCTGATGATCGGCCCGACCGGCTGCGGCAAGACCGAGATCGCTCGCCGCCTGGCGCGGCTGGCCCAGGCGCCGTTCCTCAAGGTCGAGGCCACCAAGTTCACCGAGGTCGGCTATGTCGGCCGGGACGTGGAGAGCATCGTCCGCGACCTGGTCGAGATCGCGATCAAGGAGACCCGCGAGCGGATGCGCCGCGAGGTGGCGGCCAAGGCCGAGACGGCCGCAGAGGAGCGGGTGCTGGATGCGCTGGTCGGCGCCCAGGCGTCCAAGGACACGCGCGAGGCGTTCCGCCGCCGCCTGCGGGATGGCCAGTTCGCCGACAAGGAAATCGAGATCGAGGTCGCCGACCAGCCCGGCGCCGGTATGCCGCTGTTCGACATTCCCGGGATGCAGGGCGCCCAGATGGGCATGGTCAATCTCGGCGACATGCTGGGCAAGGCGCTGGGCGGGCGCACCAAGCGGCGCAAGATGACCGTCGCCCAGTCCTACGAGATCCTGATGGCCGAAGAGAGCGACAAGCTGCTCGACCAGGACGTGGTGACCCGGACCGGGATCAAGGTGGCCGAGCAGAACGGCATCGTCTTCATCGACGAGATCGACAAGATCACCTCGCGCGAGGGCAAGGCCGGCGACGTCAGCCGGGAGGGCGTGCAGCGCGACCTCCTGCCGATCGTAGAAGGCACCTCGGTCGCGACCAAGCACGGCATGGTCCGTACCGAGCACATCCTGTTCATCACGTCGGGCGCCTTCCACCTGAGCAAGCCCTCCGACCTCCTGCCCGAGCTGCAGGGCCGCCTGCCGATCCGGGTGGAGCTCGACCCGTTGAGTGAGGCTGACCTGCGCCGGATCCTGGTGGAGCCGGAGGCCAGCCTGATCCGGCAGTACGTGGCACTCCTCGGCACGGAGAACGTCACGCTGGAGTTCGGCGAGGATTCGATCGACGCGATCGCGCGCCTGGCCGACGACATCAACCGCCGGGTCGAGAATATCGGCGCCAGGCGGCTGCAGACCGTGATGGAGAAGCTCCTGGAGGACGTCAGCTTCAGCGCCACCGACATGGGCGGGCAAACCGTCAAGGTCGACGCGGCGCTGGTCCAGGAAAAGGTCGGCTCGCTCTTGGGCAGCCACGACCTGTCGCGCTTCATCCTTTGAAGCACCGGCACCGGCACCGGTGAGCGGAGACGGCCCGGCACTGCTCCGCAGGGCGCGATGCCTCTCCGCCAACACAGCGTCGATCCGGCTGGCCGTGCCGGCCGACTTCCCGGCGATCGCAGCAGTCGAGCGGGCGGCGGCACAGATGTTCGCCGGCACCCACATGGACTGGGCGGTCGACGCGCCGCCGACCGATCCGAGCTGGCTGGCGGCTGCCTGGGGCCGCGGCTGGCTCTGGGTGGCGGCGGCATCGGGCGGGCGGATCGCCGGCTTCCTGATGGCCGCCCCGCTGGCCCGGGACCTGTTCGTGCAGGAACTGTCGGTGCACCCGGACCTGCACCGCCAGGGCATCGGCACGGCCCTGCTGGCGCAGGCGGCGGTAGCGGCGCAGAAGGCGGGGCTGCAAGGCGTCGCGCTGACGACCGACCGCACCCTGCCCTGGAACGCGCCGTTCTATGCCAGGCTGGGGTTCATCCTGCAGGACCAGCCTCCGCCGGCACTGCGTGACCGACTGGCGGCCGAGAGCCACGCCGGCATGGATCCCCGCCAGCGCTGCGCGATGCGCCTTGATCTCCGGGAGGCGCAGCAAGCGGTGGACGAGGATGGCGCCTAGCCGCCTGGTCGGGCTCGGGCGGCTCTTCCAGGCTGATGGTCGGCCTCGTCGAGATTGGCCGGCGCATGGACCGGGGAGGCGGTCGGGCGGCCGGCATGGTCATGGGGCGTGTCGCGCGGGATGATCGCGACGTCACCGGCCGCCACCGCGATCTCTTTGTCCGCGATCGTGAATCGTCCGTCCCCTGAAGCACCGGGCAGAGCCGCCCCGAGGCGAGGTTCTCAATTTTCCCGTGCCGGGTGTCGGCACCGAAGACGCCACGTCCCAGCCGGTCGAACTCCCCGGCCGGCGCCGGATACGGGCGGGCAAGTCGCTCCGTCATCGCCTTGTTCAGGGGCCTAGCGTTCTCCTGGCAGGATGGCGGGTTATGTCCGTCCCCGCCGTCATGTTCCGCCAGATGGGACGAGACCACGATCGCGTCGACATGGCGGGGGAGCGGCCGGGCCGTCGTAGGTATCGAGGCCGGCGATCACCCAGCCGCCACCATGACAGTGGACGATCACGGGGAACGGATCCTCGCCGGGCGTTTGGATCCGGATCGGTCTGCCGGAAAACGGTGGAACATCCGCTCGATCCGACCGCGACGACTTGGGCGGTACCGGGTTCCCCCGGCCGCGGTACCCGACCAACTGCCGCCACGGCATGGGTCGCCATAATCACATCGAGACATCGAGCAAATCAGTCTGCGCTGGAGCATGGCAACAAGCAGGCCTGATCTGGTCGGCAAAATCACACCACTGGAGCGATATTTTGCATGTCTCGCCGCGGGCGTTGTACCGGCTGCCGGCTCACAAGTTTTACAGATCGTCGCCGGAACGTCCGCCAAGGGTCACTGTTTCAGGGAATGACGGACGGCACCGCCCGAGTTGATCGGCGAAACGAACGAAGCCGTCGGTTGACCGATCGCAAGCGATCTCGGCTCGACAGGCCTCTAGGAGGAAGTTTCATGCGCAAGATACTGATGGCGACCACTGCCCTGGCCATCGTGCTTCTCCCGGCCATTTCCATGGCGCAGAGCAATGGCGGCGGTAGCGGTAGCAGTGGTGGCAGCGTCAGTGGCGGAACCACTACTGGCGCCGGCAGCGGCCAGACCGGCACCGGCAGCGGCGGCACCGACGGCGGCAGCGGCGGCACCGGCGACAACGGCAGCGGTAGCGGCAGCGGCGGTGATGGCGCGGGCGACGGTGGCTCGGGCGACAGTGGCACGGGCGACGGTGGCACGGGCGACGGTGGCACGGGCGACGGTGGCGCGGGCGGCGGCACTGACGGTGACACGGGCGGCGACGCCGGCCAGTCGGGTGCCGGCGCGGATACCGGCACGACCGGCATCGGCGGTACCGAAGACGGCACCGACTCCGGTGCGGCGACCGGTCAGTCGACGGAACAGGGACTGCAGCCGGACCAGGACAACGCTTGCGCGCCGGGCTCGGTCGGCTGCGAGCAGTAGCATCCAGGGACGCCGCTTCGGCGGCGTCCTACGGTCAATGCATTGGCCCCGGCGGGAGCGATCCGGCCGGGGTCATGCTCGTGTCGTGGTATCATTTCGGCGCTTCTACGCGCTGCGGTGCGAACGCTGCAGCTGGTCGGCGATGAAGCGAGCCAGGAACGGACCGAGCAGAAGGACCACCAGGAAGCGCACGGTCTGCAGGGCCATCACGAAGGCCAGGTCGACATCGCTGGACGCGGCGATGATCGCCACCGAATCCATGCCGCCGGGGCTGGTCGACAGATAGGCGGTCAGGGGATCGATCCCGAACTGCCAGGCGAGCAGGGCCGCCAAAGCCGCCGAGAACGCCATCAGCGCCAGGATCGAGGCCACGATCTGCGGCAGGGCGCGCGCCGCATGGCGCAGGATCTGCCGGGTGAAGCCCAGCCCGATGCTCCAGCCGAGCACCGCGTAGCTGATCGCCAGGAGCCATTCCGGCAGGACCAGCTCGACCAGGCCAAAGCCGTTCAGCAGGGCTGCCAGCACCATCGGCAGCAGGAAGGCACCGGCCGGGAACCGGGCGAGCCGGCCCAGCGCAACGCCGCCGAACGCGATCACCAGGGTGAGCAGCAGCGAGGCCGGGTCGACCGGCGGGAACCACACGATCGCCGGCAGGGTCGCACCGGACGCATCGACCCAGAACCGTGCCACCAGCGAGGCGGCCGCGGCGACGAACACCACGCGCAGATACTGCATGAACGCCACCAGCCGGGCGTCGGCGCCATAGGCCTCGGACATCAGCATCATCGCCGAGGCGGCACCGGGCGAGGAGCCCCAGACCGCCGTGGTGCCCGGCAGGATCCGGCTCCGGCTCATCAGCCAGCCGAGCGTGCTGCTGGCCGCCACGGTCGCGGCCACCACCGCCAGGAACAGGGGCCAGCGCTCGAGGAACAGGCCGAGGAACTCGGCATGGACGGCGGCGGCGATCATGCAGCCGATAATGCCCTGGGCCCCCCAGTAGGGCAGGCGCGGCACCCGCAGGGCCGTGCCATTCACGCCCAGCACCGCACCTGCCAGCATCGGGCCCAGGAGCAGGGCCGCCGGCAGGCCGAACCATTCGAGCAGGGCCGCCAGCAGGGCGGACAGGACCAGGAGGACGGTCCAGTGCAGCAGCACCGGCAGGTGCCGCCGCATGGCCGGCAGGTAGCGCGACAAGGGCATCGATCTCCGCACGGTCCGGGCGGACTGGTGGCCCCAGATGCGCCCTCCGGCCGGTCCCGGCAAGCCGGGCGTGACGCCGGTGCTCAGGCGGCGCGGTTGCGCAGGCGCTGGGCGTAGACGTTGATGATCAGGGCGAGCAGCAGGATCAGGCCGCGGATCAGCACCTTCAGGAAGCTGTCGATGTCGATATGGTCCAGGCCGTTGTTGAGCACGCCCAGGACCAGCAGGCCCAGGATGGTGTTGGGGATGCCGCCCTGGCCGCCGAACAGGCTGGTGCCGCCCACCACCACCGCGGCGATCGAATCGAGCAGATAGTCGTCGAACTCGTTCTGCTGGGCGCTGCCGTAATAGGCCACGCCCAGCATGCCGGCCACGCCGCAGCAGACCGCCGAGATGATCATCACCGCGGCGATCACCAGCTTGACGTTGACGCCCGAGAACTCGGCCGCCTCGCGGTTGCCGCCCACCATGTACACGTAGCGGCCAAAGCGCGTGTAGGTGAGCACCAGGTGGCCGACCAGCAGGAACAAGCAGGCCACCACCACGATGGACGGGAACGGCCCCATCATGCCCGAGCCCAGGAAGCGGACCGGATCGGGAATGGCATACGCGATCTGGCCACGCACCAGTAGGGCAGAGATGCCCGCGCCGATCTGCATCATGGCGAGCGTCATGATGAAGGACGGGATGCCGATGACCGTGACGCCCACGGCATTCACCGTGCCGAGCGCGAAGGCGGCCAGCAGGGCGAACAGGATCGCGACCGCACCCGGCATCGGCACGTTCGCGATGTTCACGTAGGTTTCCTGGAGGGTAAAATAGGCGACCACGATGCCGACCGCGTTCGCGATGCTGGCCACCGACAGGTCGATCTCGGCAGTCAGGATCACGAAGGTCAGGCCGGTCGCGATGATCGCGGTGATCGAGACCTGGCGCATGATGTTGCCCAGATTGTCCAGCGTCGCAAAGGACGGTGCCATCAGGCTGAACACCAGGACCAGGAACAGGAGGGTGACCAGGGGGGCCAGGTTGGTCAGCCGGCCGGCCACCCAGCGGCCGATGCTGCCGCCCTCACGCCCCGCCGCACTCGCCACATCAGCATTCATGGATCCGACTTCCTTCAGGCGGCCGCGAGCAGCTGGTCCTTGCTGACGCCACGCTCCGCGAATTCTTGCGCGATCTGGCCCTTGCGCATCACCAGGATGCGGTCGGCCATGGTCAGCACCGTCTCGGGCTCGGCCGAGGCCACCACCACCGCCACGCCCTTTTCCTTCAGGCCCTTGACGATCTTCACCACGTCGTCCTTGGCGCCGACATCCATGCCCTTGGTGGGCTCGGAGAGGACCAGGAGGCGCGGCAGGTGGGTCAGCCAGCGGGCCAGCGCCACCTTCTGCTGGTTGCCGCCCGACAGCTTGCGTACCTCGGGCTCGACCGAGAACGGTCGGATCCGGAGCGCGTCGACATGGCCTTGCGCGATCCGGCGCTCCTCGGCCGGCTTGAGCAGAAGGCGGGAGATCCGCTCCAGTATGCTGATCGAGATGTTCTTGTAGACCGGCTCATGGGTGAACAGCATGGCGCGCCGGCTCTCGGGCACCAGTGCGATCCCGGCCTTCTTGGCGTCCGCCGTGCTGCGCAGGCGGATCTCCTGGCCGCCCATGCTGACCGTACCGCCATGCAGCCGGGCTTTGCCCATCAATGCCCGGGCGAGCTCGGTCTGACCCGAGCCCATGAAGCCGTACAGGCCCACCACCTCGCCGGCCTTCACGTCGAAGCTCACGTCGGCGAAGCTGCGCGGGCGCGACAGGCCGCGCGCCGAGAACACCACCGGAGCACCCTTCGGGCTTTCCAGGCGGATCTCGCCCAGCATGGCGTCGGCCAGCTCATGATGGCCCGCCCCGATCATCTGCTCGATCACCCAGGCCTTGTCGACCGAGGCGGCATCGACCGTGGCGACCTTGCGGCTGTTGCGGAACACAGTCACCCGGTCCGAGACTTCCAGGATGTCCTCCAGGAAGTGCGAGATGAACACAAACGTGGTGCCCTTGGCCTTGAGCCGGCCCAGCACCTCGAACAGGTGCTTCACCTCGGGCGGGGACAGGGCCGAGGTCGGCTCGTCCAGGATGACGATGCGCGCCCCGGAGAACAGGACCCGGCCGATCTCGATGAGCTGCTGCATCCCGATCGGTAGAGTGCCGGTCTCGCGCGACGGATCGATGTCGATGCCCAGGAGCTGCAGGTGCTCACGCGCCTCGCGCTTCATCCGGCCCCAGGAGACGACGCCCAGCCCGTTGGTCGGCTGCACGCCCAGGAACACGTTCTCGGCCACGGAGAGCTGCGGGACGATCGAGAGCTCCTGGTGGACCATGCCGATGCCGGCGGCCAGCGCGTCGCGGGCCGAGCGGAAGTGCACCGGCTGCCCGTCGATGCGCATCTCGCCGTCATAGCCGTGATGGACGCCGGCGATGATCTTCATGAGCGTCGACTTGCCGGCGCCGTTCTCGCCGACCAGCCCATGCACCTCGCCGCGCCGCAGGTCGAAATCGATCCCGGTGAGTGCCGTTACGCCGCCGAAGCGTTTGCCGATCCCGACCATCTCCAGGATCGGGGTTTCCTTGCCTTCGCTCATCGCGCGATCCGGCCCTGCCGCCTCATGAATCTCGTCGTTTCTGTCAGGGATGGCGCGACCGGCAGGCCGGCCGCGCCGCCCGTTCCATCAGATCAGGAAGTGCCGCTGCATCCAGAGCATGCCCTCGGCATTGTTCTTGGTCACCACCGGGCCGTCAGTGACCACGTGCTTGGGGATGCCCTCGCCGGTCTTCTCGCCGGCCACCACCGCAGCCACGCCGGCCATGATGGCGCCGCCATGGATGCGGCAGGACGGGTTGCGCACGGTGGCGTGCATCCGGCCGTCCAGGACCGCTTCCACCGCCGGCGGCATGGCGTCGACGCCGCCCACCAGGATGTTCTCGCGGCCGCGCGCCTTCATGACGTTCTGGGCGGCCAGCGCCATGTCGTCATTGTGGAAGAAGGCGGCGTCGATCTGGGAATGCTTGGTGAGCAGGCTGTCCCAGATCCGGGTGGCCTTGGTCACGTCCCAGTCGGCGGGCTGCTCGTCCAGCACCTCGATGTCCGGGAACTTCTCGACCACCGACTTGAAGCCGCGGGCACGGCCCTGGGCGCCGGTATGGCCGAGCGCGCCCTGGGTCATCACGATCTTGCCCTTGCCGCCGATCGCATCGACCAGGGCCTGGGTGACCGCGGCGCCCATGAACTCGTTGTCCGGGGCCAGGAAGCTGTGCACGTCGATCTGATCGAGCGGGGCGATCAGCGTGTCCATGTCGATCACCGGCGTGCCGGCGTCGATCATGCGCTTGACCGGGTCGGTCAGCGTGCCGATGCCGAACGCCTGGATCGCCACGAAGTCCCACTTCTGGGACGCCATGTTGTCGATGGCGGCGCGCTGCTTGGGGGCGGAGAGCTCACCGTCGAACCAAGTGACCTCGACGTTGAACAGCTTGCCCCAGTATTCCGCCGCCTGCTTGCCCTGGGCGCACCAGGTCGCCTGGAGGCCGGCATTGGAGAAGGCGGCCTTCAGCGGCTTTTCCGAGCGGCCCATCTCCTGGGCCAGCGCCGCACCCATCATCGGGCTCATGCCCATGCCGCCCAGGACCGCCGCCGCCGCAGCGCTGGAGCCAGTCACCTTGTTGATGAACGAGCGACGAGTTTCCGGCGTGACGCCGAACTTCCGGGTCATCGGTTCCAACCTCCCTGAAGGCGGCCTTCTCGGTCCGCTCTGCCGCCAAACTCTTGAGCGAGCCATGAGTGCTTGGCAAGCGGTCCCCGCGGAAAGCCGGGGCAAAAGTCATACTTTAGCTGCACGGATTGCGGAAGCGGGCGCAGCGGCCTCAGGCGGCCGGTCCGGCAGCCGCTGCCACGGCGCGCCGGCGCCCCCAGGCGTCCAGGGCCGTGCGCAGGAAGAAGATCAGCAGCCAGCCGCAAAAGGCGCCGGTCGTGTTGGTGATCACGTCGTCCACCGAGGGGACCCGGCCCGGCACGGTCAGCTGGATGAACTCGATGCTGCCGCTGATGGCCAGCCCAGTCGCCAGCACCGAGAACAGGGTGGCGCCCGGCCAGATCGCCGCCACCACGCCGAGCGGGACGAAGCCCAGCACGTTCTCCCAGGCGTCGCGGGTCCAGATGTCCTGGAACGGGACGAGGCGCGGCTCGCGGTCGAGGAAGACGATGCGGTGCGGACGGGACAGCACGCCCGGTGCCAGCAGGTCATAGGCCCGCTCGCCCACCCTCACCTCGGTAAAGGAGATCTCGCCCAGGAAGAAGCGGCGCATGTTGATGTCGCTGCCGAGTGCCAGCTTGTAGCCGCTGATCCAGCGCCGGCGGGGATCGTCGCGATAGCGGTGGCGGATCACCGTCCTGCCGTCCACCTGCACGGTCAGCTCCGGCCCCACCAGCGCCAGCTCCAGGCGTAGCGGGCGGCCCTCCTGGAACACGCCGCGGGCGCGCAGGGGCGGGTAGCCGTCGAGATTGGTGCCCTTGGCGCGCAGATGCACCAGCAGGACGTCCTGGTCACGGTCGATCGAGAGCAGACGACCGTGCCAGCCCAGCGTGATGGCGAACAGGCGGCCGAGGAAGCGCGGATGGGGCGGGCCGGGCAGGACGTCCAGCCGTACCCGCAGCGGCGCGCCCCGCTTCACCTCGGCCAGCCATTCCGGTGCCGCGTAGCTGCGCAGCACGCCCGGCCGGTCGAACAGGGCCTGGCCCTCGGCGCCGATCTCCACCTGGTTCAGTACCTGGCGCGGCAGCCGCCATTCGAGCGGCCAGAACACTGCGAAGAAGTAGCTGACCAGCACCACGACCAGCGCCGCGATCCGCACCGGCGGCGTGAGGACCGCGCTGATCTCCTCATGGACCAGGAAGCGGCGGAGCAGGCGCCGCGGCCGGTGCGCGCCAAGCTGCGCACGCACCATGCGCAAGGGGCGCCGCCAGGCGGCGCCCCTGCGGCTACTCCCGCCAGGATTGCTCAGGCCGAAACCGCTCAGGAGAGCGCCTTGGCCAGCCCCTTGTCGAGGGCGTCCAGGAAGCCGGTGGTGGTGAGCCAGGGCTGGTCGGGGCCGATCAGCACCGCCAGGTCCTTGGTCATCTGCCCGTTCTCGACCGTGTCGATGCAGACCTTCTCCAGCGTCTGGGCGAACTGCTCGACGTCCGGCGTGCCGTCAATCCGGGCGCGGTAGGTCAGCCCGCGGGTCCAGGCGAAGATCGAGGCGATCGGGTTGGTCGAGGTCTGCTTGCCCTTCTGGTGCTCGCGATAATGGCGGGTCACGGTGCCGTGCGCCGCCTCGGCCTCGACCGTGCCGCCGTCCGGGGTCATCAGCACCGAGGTCATCAGGCCCAGCGAGCCGAAGCCCTGCGCCACCGTGTCGGACTGCACGTCGCCGTCATAGTTCTTGCAGGCCCAGACATAGCCGCCCGACCACTTCAGCGCCGAGGCGACCATGTCGTCGATCAGCCGGTGCTCGTAGACCGTGCCCGCCGCCTTGAACTTGTCAGCGAACTCGGCGTCGAACACTTCCTGGAACAGGTCCTTGAACCGGCCATCATAGGCCTTCAGGATCGTGTTCTTGGTCGAGAGGTAGAGCGGCCACTTGCGCTGCAGCGCGTAGTTCATGGACGCGCGGGCGAACTCGCGGATCGACTCGTCCAGGTTGTACATGGCCATCGCCACGCCCGAGCCCTGGAAGTCGTAGACCTCGTGCTGGATCGGTGCGGAGCCGTCCTCGGGCTGGAAGGTAATGGTGAGCTTGCCCTTGCCCGGCACCTTGAAGTCGGTGGCGCGGTACTGGTCGCCGAAGGCATGGCGGCCGATCACGATCGGCTGGGTCCAGCCCGGCACCAGGCGCGGCACGTTCTGGCAGATGATCGGCTCGCGGAAGATCGTGCCGCCCAGGATGTTGCGGATCGTGCCGTTGGGCGACTTCCACATCTTCTTGAGGCCGAACTCCTCGACCCGCGCCTCGTCCGGCGTAATCGTCGCGCACTTCACGCCGACATTGTGCTTCTTGATCGCCTCTGCCGCTTCGACCGTCACCCGATCGTCCGTGGCGTCGCGATGCTCGATGCCGAGGTCGTAGTAGAGGAGCTCGATGTCCAGGTAGGGCAGGATCAGCTTGTCCTTGATCATCTGCCAGATGATCCGGGTCATCTCGTCGCCGTCGAGCTCGACGATCGGGTTCTTGACCTTGATCTTCGCCATCCTTGACTCCTCTATCGCCGCAGGTCCGGCGCTCCGTGCGCGTCGCGGGCCTTCTAGTCGCCCCGGGCGGCAGGGCTCAAGCCGCGTTCCACAGGGCGTCCTTGATCTTGCCGACAAAGGCGGCGTGCGCGGCCAGTTCCTCAGGGGTGGCGGCATGCGGCCTGGCCGGGCGGAACGGCCGCTCGGCAGGACCGGCCGCAGCCAGCCCCGACCGGGCGTCCATCGAGAAGCCCAGCGCTGCCTGCCGGCCGCCCAGCAGGTGGACATAGACCTCAGCCAGGAGCTCGCAGTCGAGCAGCGCCCCATGGAACACGCGGCCGGAATTGTCCACCGAGAAGCGCCGGCACAGGGCATCGAGGCTGGCCGGTGCCCCCGGGAACTTGCGCTGGGCCAGCATCAGCGTGTCAACCGCCCGGTCGAACGGCAGCTCCGGCCGGCGCGCGCGGAACAGTTCCGCGTTCAAAAAGCGCATGTCGAACGGCGCGTTGTGGATGATCAGCGGGTCGTCGCCGATGAACTCCAGGAACGCGTCGACCATGTCCTTGAAGCGCGGCTGACCCACCAGCTTGTCGGTAGTGATGCCATGGATGCGCGCAGCCTCCTCCGGCACGTCGCGCTGCGGGTCGATCAGCGTGTAGAAGGTCTTGCCGGTCGGCACCTGGTGGACCAGCTCCAGGCAGGCGATCTCCAGGATCCGGTGGCCGTCGCGTGGGTTCAGCCCGGTGGTCTCGGTGTCGAG
>NZ_WUJP01000686.1 GCF_009806515.1 Geminicoccus flavidas
CACGATCTCACGCATGTGGGGTCCTCTCGCTGAGCCGGCTGGTCATCGCATAGCGCCCGGGCCAGACGCCACCGCCCCGATGGCGCAGCCCGCCAAGGAAGCCGGCCAGGCGGCGCTGCACCTCGCCCCGGTCATACCCCGACGGGATGAACAGGTCGGCCTGCCGGCGCTTCTGCGCCGTGGGGACCTGCTGGGCGCGGATCCGGGCCAGGCGCTCCCGGGTCATGCCCGGCCGGCCGAGTGCCCGCTGCTCCTGGAGGGCGTCGGAGCAGCCCACCACCACCACGCGGTCGACCCGCCGCTCGCCGCCGGTCTCGAACAGGAGCGGGATGTCCAGCACCACGACCGGGGTGGCGTTGCGGGCGGCCCGGGTGAGAAAGCGATGCTCCTCGGCCCGGACCAGCGGATGGACGATTCCTTCCAGGCGACGCAGCGCCGCCGGATCGCCGAACACCTGCCGCCCGAGCGCAGCGCGGTCGATCCCGCCATCGGCGGCGGCCACCGTCGGGAACCCGGCCAGGACCGGGGCGACCGCGGCCCCAAGGGGGCGGAACAGGAGATGCACCGCCAGGTCCGCGTCGAATACCGGCACGCCGAAGGCGCGGAACAGCCCGGCGACATGGCTCTTGCCGGTGGCGATCGACCCGGTGAGGCCTACCAGGATCATGGGCGCAGGATCACGCCGCCAGCACCCCCTGGTCGCGCAGCGCCTGGAGCAGGGGCAAAAGCGGCAGGCCCTGGATGGTGAAATGGTCGCCCCGAACTCTGGCGAACAGCTGGGCGCCCAACCCTTCCAGATGATAGGCGCCTACCGAATGGAGCACCGCCTCGCCCGCCTCGGCCAGATAGGCGTCGATGAACCCGTGCGAGAGCGGCCGCATCCACAGTTCGGCCGGCTCGACATGATGCCAAATCCGGCTGCCGGAGCGGAACAGCACCGCGGCACTCCACAGGCGGTGGCGCTTGCCGCGCAGTTCCTGGAGCTGGCGACGGGCTGCGTCCAGCGCCTCCGGCTTGTCCAGCCAGCGGCCGTCCACCTCCAGCATCTGGTCGGCACCCAGGACCAGCACGTCGCCGGGGTAGCGGGCGGCGACGCGCTGCGCCTTGATCTCCGCGAGCGCCACGGCGGCGTCCTGGACGGCGACCCCTTCCGCGGCCAGCGCGGCCTTCACCTCGGCCTCATCGACCGGGACCGATTCCACCGTGAACGTCAGCCCGGCCGCCTCGAGCAGGCGGGCCCTGGCCCGGCTCTGCGAAGCCAGGATCAGCGGGGGAGCGTCGGGAAGCTGCATCGAGCACTCGGACAGGCGGAAGGTCGCCTGCGGATGTAGTCGGCAGCGGACGGGGGGACAAGCCGGCGGGCGGCTCAGCGCGGCAGGCGCAGGCTGACCCGCAGGCCGCCCAGCGGCGAGTTGTCCATCTCGATGTCGCCGCCATGGGCCAACGCCACGTCGCGGGCGATGGTGAGACCCAGCCCCACCCCGCCGGTGGCGCGCCGCCGGGACGGGTCCAGCCGCTTGAAGGGCTGGAACGCCTGGTCGCGCTGCTCGGCCGGGATGCCCGGCCCGTCATCGTCGACATGGATGGTGACGTAGTGCACGCCCAGTTGCAGGCTGAGCCCGACCTGTTGGCCATGGCGCACGGCGTTGTCGACCAAGTTGGCGACACAGGAGCGGATTGCCACCGGGCGCAGCGGCAGGCGGGTTTCCGGCCCCGGCTGGAGCTCAACGAAGGCCCCGGCGCGCCTCGCCCGCTCGGCCATCTCCACCAGCACCGCCTGGAGGTCGACCAGCTCCGGCACCTCGCGGCCCTCGCCGCGGGCGAAGCTCAGATAGGCGTCGATCAGGCGCTGCATCTCCTCGACGTCGCTCATCAGGTCGGCCACGGCCGGCTGGTGCTTGGGCATCATCGCCAGCTCCAGCTTCATCCGGGTGAGCGGGGTGCGCAGGTCGTGGCTGACCGCCGCCAGCATGTCAGTGCGCTGGTGCATGAAGCGCAGGATGCGCTGGCGCATCAGGTTGAAGGCGTGGCCGGCCCGGCGGATCTCGGTAGCACCCTCCAGCCGGAAGTCGCCGATGTCGCGGCCCTTGCCGAAGCTGTCGGCGGCCTCGGCCAGGCGGCGGATCGGCCGGACCTGGCGGCTCAGGAAGTAGATGGCGATCACCACCAGCACCAGCGACACGCCGACCATCCAGAACATGAACAGGGTGGTGGTGGTGCTGGTGAGGCGCTTGCGCTCGCCCAGGACGCGCAGGATGCCGCCATCGGTCGCGACCCAGACGGCGACCCGGTCGTCCTGGCCGATGCGCAGGTCGAGGCGGAACGGCCGCTTGACCTTCTCGTTGAACACCTCGCGGATGGTGGCGGGCACGTCGCGCTCGTCGATGCCGGCCAGTGCCGCCGCCTCGGCGAGATCGGTGTCCGGCTGGAAGGACAAGGCGAGCCCGGTCCGCTTGCGTGCCAGCTCCAGCAGTGCTGCCCGCTCAGGGGGTGGGGTCTGCTCGATCAGGTCGGCGATCAGCGCGGTCTCGCCGGCCAGACCCAGCGCCAGCCAGCGGGTGACGGTGTCCCAGTGGCGCA
>NZ_WUJP01000687.1 GCF_009806515.1 Geminicoccus flavidas
CGTAGAAGACATAGGCGACCACGAGCTGCAGGATGATCAGCGGCAGGAGCACGATCAGCAGCGAGCGGCCGAACAGAGAGCGCGGCACGACCCCGCGGGCGGGCCGTCGCCCGGCCTGGCGGGGTGCCGCGGTCACGGCCACCGGTCGGCCCCGGTCTTGAGCATGTAGCCCTCGCCGCGCACGGTCACGAGATGGCGCGGCGCCTTGGGATCCAGCTCGATCTTGCGGCGCAGGCGGGTGACCGCCACGTCCACCGCCCGGTCGGTCCCGTCGAGCCCGACCCCGGTCGCGATCTCGAATCGGGTGAGCGGGCGGTCGGCGCGCGCGACCAGGAAGTCGATCAGCGCGGTCTCGCCCTCGGTCAGGCGCACCGGGCCGTCCTCGTCGAACAGCTCGCGCGCGACCGGATCGTAGCGCAGATGGCCGATCGGCAGCGGCTCGCCGGCGGGCGGGCGGCTGCGGCGCAGGATGGTGGCGATGCGGAGCGCCAGCTCGCGCGGCTCGAACGGCTTGGCCAGATAGTCCTCCGCGCCTGCCTCCAGCCCAGCGATCCGGTCGTCGGGCTCGCCGCGGGCGGTGAGCAGCAGCACGGGCAGGTCGCGGTGGCGGCGCAGCTCGGCGGTGAAGCCGACCCCGTCGCCGTCGGGCAGCATCACGTCCAGCACGATCAGGTCGAACATCACCGTCTCGAGCGCGTGGCGTGCCTCGGCGAGATCCTGGGCGACCGAGACGCGGTAGCCCTCGCCCATCAGGAAGCGCTGGAGGAGCTGGCGCAGGCGGGGGTCGTCGTCCACCACCAGCAGATGCCGTTCGCCGGCCTCGCTCATCGGTGGTTCCGCCTAGCCTGCCAGCGCCCGGCCGGCGCTGCGTCCGGCCGGCTCCGGATCGAGCAGGACGGCCAGCACCCGGCGAAAGCCGCCCACCGCCTCGGGCCCGGCCACGCGGAAGGCGCGGCGCAGCCGGCGGCGGCGCTGCTGGTCGAGCTCGGCCAGGGCCGCCTGCCCGGCCTCGGTCACCCGCGCCGGGCGCTGGCGTCGGTCCTCGGCGCGCTGCTCCAGCACCACCAGCCCGCGCGCCTCCAGCTCGGCCAGCACCCGCGACAGGGTCTGCTTGCTGGCGGCTATCTGGCGGCGCAGCTCGGCCATGGTCACGCCCGGTCGGCGGGCGACCAGGCGCAGCACCAGGTCATGGGTGGCGCCCAGGCCGTGGCCAGCGAGCGGATCGGCCACGTCGGCCGCCACCATGCGCTGCGCCCGCTCGATCATCAGGATCGCCTCGTCCAGATCCTCGTCCCGGAGGAACAGGGGGTTGCCGCTGCTCATCTGCCCTTGCGTCTTTTTGGGGTGGCCTGCCCGCGTCAATCAGCCCGCATCAACCGGGTAGCACGTACCCGGTTGCGTTGACATCCCGGGACCTCCGATGATAGCGCGCCCCGACGATCGCCGGAGCATGACGCCCGCCGATCCACGCCTGATGACACCGAGGTTCGCCCACCATGGCAGCGCTGATTCCCTACCACGACCGCGACGGCTGGATCTGGTACGACGGCGAGATGGTACCGTGGCGCGATGCCAGGCTGCACGTGCTGACCCACGGCCTGCACTATGCCAGCTCGGTGTTCGAGGGCGAGCGCGCCTATCGCGGCAAGGTGTTCAAGCTGCGCGAGCACAGCCAGCGGTTGATCGACAGCGGCCGCGTGCTGGGCTTCGAGATCCCCTGGACGGTCGAGCAGATCGACGAGGCGACCAATGCCACGATCGCCAAGAACGGCCTGTCGGACTGCTATGTCCGGCCGATCGCCTGGCGCGGCAGCGAGATGATGGGCGTGGCGGCGCAGGCGTCCAAGATCCACCTGGCGATCGCGGTCTGGGAGTGGGGTGCGTATTATTCCGACCTGCGCCTGACCCGCGCGGTCTATGACCGCCCGGCGCCGAACACCGCCCCGGTGCATGCCAAGGCCGCCGGGCTCTACATGATCTGCACGATCTGCAAGCACGCCGCCGAAGCCAAGGGCTTCGGCGACGCGCTGATGCTCGACTATCGCGGCTATGTCGCCGAGACCACCGGTGCCAACATCTTCCTGGTGATGGACGGCAAGCTGCACACGCCGATCGCCGACTGCTTTTTGAACGGCATCACAAGGCGCACGGTGATCGAGCTGGCCAAGGCGCGCGGCATCGAGGTGATCGAGCGGCACATCCGGCCGGAAGAGCTGCCGAACGCCCAGGAGATCTTCGTGACCGGCACGGCCGCCGAGATCACCCCGGTGCGCGCGATCGACGAGCTGACCTACGAGGTGGGTCCCCTTACCCGCCAGCTCCTGGAGGACTTCCACGCGGCGACCCGCGGCCACGCGAAGGCGGCTGCCTGAGCGCCGCCACGGCCGGGCCGGTGGAGCGCCGCCGGGTCGCGGTGTTCTGCGGCTCGCGCCCCGGCCGCGACTCGGCCCATGCCGAACTGGCCGTCGCGCTCGGCCAGGCGATCGGCCGGCGCGGCTGGGGGCTCGTCTATGGCGGCGGCCATGTCGGCCTGATGGGGATCGTCGCCCAGGCGGTGCTGGAGGGCGGCGGCGAGGTCCATGGCGTCACCACCAAGCACCTGATCGGCCGCGAGGTCGCGATGCCCGGCCTGCAGCGGCTGGACGTGGTCGACACCATGTTCGAGCGCAAGCGGTTGCTGATCGACGGGGCGGACGGCTACCTAGTCCTGCCCGGCGGCTTCGGCACGATCGACGAGTTGCTGGACGTCATGACACTCAAGCAGCTCGACGAGCACCGCAAGCCGATCGTGCTGCTCGACCGGACCGGCCGGTTCTGGACGCCCTGGCTAGAGCTCGCCCGCCACGTGGTCGAGGAAGGCTTTGCCGAGCCCTCCGCCCTGGCGCTCGCGGCCGTTGCCGCCGAGGTCGACGAGGCGCTGGAGCTGGTGGCGGCCCGGCACCCGGACCTGCCCCCAACTGGCGCCCCCTGACCGGCTCGGGCTGACCGGCCAGGATCCACCGGGCCGTCTTATGGTTCAGGCGGTGGCGTCGTCCGCCTGCGCCTGGCTCGCCGCCGCCAGCCGCTGGCGGTAGAGGGTCACGAAGTCGATCGGGTCGATCATGAGCGGCGGGAAGCCGCCGTCGCGGGTCATGTCGGCCACGATCCGCCGCGCGAACGGGAACAGGAGGCGCGGGCACTCGATCATGAGCAGCGGCTGCAGGCTGTCCGGCGGGATGTTCGCGATCTGGAACACGCCGGCATAGTCCAGCTCCAGCAGGAAGATCGTGTCACCGGACGCCTTGGCCTCGACCTCCAGGTCGATCACGACCTCGTAATGGCCCTCGTTGCTGACCTGGGTGGCGCGGGTGTCGACCTTGATCTGGATCTCGGGCCGGACATTGCTCTGGAGCCCGGCCGGCGCCTTGGGGTTCTCGAACGAGATGTCCTTGATGTACTGCAGGACGATGGACAGGCGCGGTGCCTGCTGCTGCTGGGCCTGCCCGGCCTGGCCGTTGGTGGGGGTCTCGTCACTCATCAGATCGGCTCCATCCGGGATGGTCCCGTGGCTATGGCTCGGTGCTCACGCCGGGAAACGGGTCCCGGCGCCGTCGCGGCGCTTCCTAGCAGGTGGTGCCGGCAGGGGCGACGCCTGATTGCCGCCTGCCGGGAGCGCTCAGGCCGGTACGACAGCTTCCTTGCGCGCGGCACCGCTCACCGGATCATAGCTCACCATCGTGCCATTCCCGACCTCGAGTCCGGTGAGCGCCCGCAGGAAGCCCCAGTGGGTTACGACCAGGGTCCGCTCCTGGTCGGGCCAGGTACGGGCCTGATCGCGGAACGCGGCCGCGCGGCGCCGGATGCTCGGCTGGCTCTCGATCGCCCGGCCCCACCAGGATTCCTCCAGATGGCCGAAGGCGAGTTCCGGCCAGAGGCGGGCGAGCAGCGCGGGCGGCGAGCCGCGGTCGCAGGAAAAGGCACAACGCTCGCGCACCAGGGCATCGACCCGTACCGGGGCACCTGTCCGCTCCGCGATCAGGACGGCGGTTTCCAGGCAGCGGCGATAGGGGCTGGCGACGATCGTCCGGATCGGCAGTTCGGCGAGCAGGGCGGCGGCCGAACCGGCCTGCTCCCGCCCGGCCGGAGTGAGCACCGGATCGGCCGGCCCGGCATCGATCCGGGTGCGGCCGAAGCGGAGATTCCATTCGGACTGGGCGTGGCGGATCAGCAGCATCGCCGGCGGGCTCAGCCGCCCGGCCCGGGCCGGGGCCCGGTCCAGGGATTGCGCGGGCGATCGTCCGGACCGGCTGGATGCGGGCCGTCCTCGGGTGGCGGCGCCAGCGTGCCGTCCGGCACCGGCTCCACCTCGTGGAACTCGCCCTCGATCACGCTCCTGCGCGCCACGCGCGGCTGCGGCAGGAGGCGCGACAGCAGCTTTCGCACGGGCGGCAGGCACAGGAGCAGGGCCACCACGTCGCTGGCGAAGCCCGGCAGGATCAGGAGGAAGCCTGCCGCCACCTTCCACCCGGCAGCCTGCATCCGCTCCAGCGTGGTGCGCCCGCCGGGATCCGGCCCCACCATCGAGGCCAGCACGCTCAGCCCCGCATGACGGATCAGGAGGCCGCCCAGGACGGCTGCCAGCAGCAGCAGGCCCACAGAGGCGAGCGCGCCGATCTCCTGGCCGACCTCGATCAGGACGACGACCTCGAGGATGAACCAGGCGAGCGGCAGGAAGCGGAGTAGTCGGATCGGCAAGGCTGGCGCTTTGTCTTCGGCGATGGCGACATATATGATGGAGTGAGCCGGGTCCATCCACGGCGGTTCGCCTACGATGGCCGATCCATCGCGGCGCCCATCGGTTCAGGCGGACCGGTGCGCCCATTGGAACGGTCTGGCGGGCGCTGCATCCCCCGCCACGTTCAACGAACAGGTATCATGTCCGACGGTTTCGCCTACATCGACATCCTCTTCTTCGCGATGGTGGCGGCGTTCATCGCCTACCGGCTGCGCAGCGTGCTGGGTCGTCGGACCGGTCTCGAGCGGCATCCCCTGGAGCGCGAGCAGGAGGCGCGGGCGCGCGCGGCGGAGAAGGCCGGCCAGGGTGACAGTGTGGGTGACAACGTCGTGCCGCTGCCCGACCGGCGCGGCCGCGCGGCGGACATGCCCCCGGTCGAGGCGGTGGCCGACGGCACCGGCCTCGCCGCCCTGCGCGCGGCCGACCCGGGCTTCGACCTGGCCGGGTTCATGACCGGTGCCAAGAGCGCCTTCGGCATGATCGTCGACGCATTCGCGCGCGGCGACCTGGCGACCCTGCGCCCGCTCCTGTCGGACCAGGTGTTCCGCAACTTCAAGGCCGCGATCGACCAGCGCGACGCTGCGGGCGAGCGGCTGGAAACGGAGATCATGGCCGAGCCGGCCAGCGAGCTGGTGGATGCCTCGGTGCGCAACGGCATCGCCCGGGTGACGCTGCGGTTCGTCAGCCGGCAGATCAACGTGACCCGCGACGCGGCCGGCCGCCCGATCGCCGGCGACCCGGCGCGGCCGGAGGAGGTGGTCGACCTCTGGACGTTCGAGCGCCCGGTCCGCTCCCCCGACCCCAACTGGCTGCTCGCCGAGACCGCGACCCCGGAATGACCGTGCCGTCCTGGCTGCAGACCCCGGCCCGCCGGATCCTGGCAGGTGCTCTCCTGCTGCTCGGCGCCTGCGCTCCCGAGCCGCCCGAGCCCGAACCCGGCATGGCGCTCGAGCCCGCCGCATTCAACGACCTCGCCGGCTGGCCCGGCACCAGCCCATCCGCGGCGCTGCGCGCCTTCGTCGCCGGCTGCGGCCGGATCGAGCAGGCGGATCCTGACGCCCGGTTCGGCGGCAAGGATTTTGCCGGCAAGCTGTCGCCCTGGCAGGACGCCTGCCGGCAGGCCCGGATCACGCCGACAGGCGACGCCTCGGCGCAGGCCTTCTTCGAGGCCTGGTTCCAGCCGTTCGCGATCACCGACCGCGGCAAGGCCGAAGGGCTGATCACCGGCTATTACGAGCCGGTGCTCGAAGGCTCCCGAGAGCCCTCGGCGCGTTTCCGCGTTCCGCTGCACGCAAGGCCGGCCGACCTGGTGACCGTGGACCTGGGTGAGTTTGCCGAGGATCTCCAGGGCCGGCGCGTGGCCGGCCGGGTCGAGAATGGCAGGCTGGTGCTCTATCCCGACCGTGCGGCGATCGACCAGGGTGCGCTCAGCGCCCAGAAGCTGGAGCTGCTCTGGGTCGACGACCCGATCGGCAAGTTCTTCCTGCAGATCCAGGGCTCGGGCCGGGTGCGGCTTCCGGATGGCACAGTGCAGCGCGTCGGCTATGCCGACCAGAACGGCCGGCTGTACCACGCGATCGGCCGGGAGCTGGTGGCATCCGGCGAGCTCAGCAAGGAAGAGGTATCGCTGCAGACGATCCGGGCCTGGTTGGAGGCACATCCGGGCAAGGCAGAGGCGCTGATGTGGCGCAACCCGTCCTATGTGTTCTTCCGGCCCCTGCCCGACCTGCCGGACGACCAGGGCGCGCCGGGTGCGCTGGGCATCCCGCTGACCGCCGGCCATTCGCTGGCGGTGGACCGCTCGATCTGGCCTCTGGGGGCACCCATGTGGCTGGACACGCACCTGCCGCCCGAGGTGGGCGGGGCGCCGTTGCGCACCCTCGCGGTGGCCCAGGACACGGGCGGTGCGATTAAGGGTGCGGTGCGCGCCGACCTGTTCCTGGGGGTAGGCCCCACGGCCGAGCGGATCGCCGGGCCGATGAAGAGCCAGGGGCGCATGTGGATCCTGCTGCCCAAGGCCGCGGCACCCATCAGCTGAAGGCCGTGGGTGTCTATACCTCATCCAGCCTCAACGTTCCGCGCCTGCGCAAAAGGCTCTAAGGTCGCTTTCATGAACTCCGCCGAATCATCCCCGCGCCCCGGCCCTCGGGTGGGCCTGTTCGTGACCTGCCTCGTCGACCTGTTCCGGCCCTCGGTGGGCTTTGCCGCGGTGAAGCTGCTGGAGGATGCTGGCTGTACGGTCGAGGTGCCCGAAGCGCAGACCTGCTGCGGCCAGCCTGCCTTCAATTCCGGCGACCGCGCGACCACCGAGGCGCTGGTGCGGGGCCTGATCGACGCCTTCGAGGGCTATGACTACGTGGTGGCACCGTCCGGCTCCTGCGCCGGGATGCTGCGTACCCATGTGCCGGACCTGTTCGAGGACGACCCGGCCACCGCCGCGCGCGGTCGCGAGTTCGCCGGCCGCTGCCATGAGCTGGTGAGCTTCCTGGTCGACGTGCTGGGGGTCCGGGCCGTGCCGGCGCAGCTGGAGCGCCATGCCACCTATCACGACAGCTGTGCCGGCCTGCGCGAGCTGAAGATCAAGCGCCAGCCGCGCCTCTTGCTGGAGGGCGTTGCCGGCCTGGCGGTCACCGAGATGCAGGAGCCCGAGGTCTGCTGCGGGTTCGGCGGGACGTTCTGCGTGAAATACCCGCAGGTCTCGACCAAGATGGTCAACAACAAGGCAGCCGACATCGAGGGCACCGGGGCAGACCTCCTGCTCGCTGGCGATCTCGGCTGCCTGATGAACATGGCCGGGCGGCTGGCCAGGCGTGGCAGTGCCGTCGAGGTGCGGCATGTCGCCGAGGTCCTGGCCGGCGAGCTGGACGCGCCGCCGATCGGCCGGCCGGCGGACGCCTGAAGGAGAAGCTAGCGCCATGCAGCCCACCAGCCTCGCCTTCCAGTCCAAGGCATCGTCGGCCCTCGCCGATCCGAACCTGCAGGCCGCCCTTGGCGGCATCAAGACCGGCTGGCAGCGCGGCCGCATCCTGGCGGCCGAGCGCCTGCCGGAGTTCGAGCAGCTGCGCGACCAGGCGCGCGACATCAAGAACCATGCGCTCGCCAACCTGGACTTTTACCTGGAGGCCTTCGAGGCCCGGGTCTTGGACGCGGGCGGCCAGGTGCACTGGGCGCGCGACGCCGCCGAGGCGCGGCGGATCGTCCAGGAGATCTGCGAGGGCGCAGGTGCTCGGACGGTCACCAAGTCCAAGTCGATGATCGCCGAGGAGATCGGCCTCAACGACCATCTGGAGGCGGCGGGGATCACGCCGGTCGAGACCGATCTCGGCGAGTACATCATCCAGCTGCGCAAGGAACCACCCTCGCATCTGGTGGGCCCGGCCGTCCACCTGACCAAGGATCAGGTGGCGGACCTGTTCGAGCAGACCCACGGCCTGCCGCGCACCGACGATCCGACCGAGCTGGTGGGCCAGGCCAGGACGGTACTGCGCCAGAAATACCTGGCGGCGGACGTGGGCATCACGGGGGCCAATTTCCTGATCGCGGAGACCGGCTCGGCGATCACGGTCACCAACGAGGGCAATGCCGAGCTGACCCAGGGGCTGCCCAAGGTCCATGTGGTGATCGCCAGCCTGGAGAAGGTGATCCCGTCCATGGAGGACGCCTTCACCCTCCTGCGCGTGCTGGCCCGCTCGGCGACCGGTCAGGAGTTCTCGGCCTATACCACGGTGATGACCGGGCCAAAGCGCAAGGGCGACCTGGACGGGCCGGAGCAGTTCCACGTGGTACTGCTGGACAATGGCCGCACCGGCATGATCGGCTCGAAGTTCCAGGACATGCTGCGCTGCATCCGCTGCGGGGCGTGCATGAACAACTGCCCGGTCTATCTGGCTGCCGGCGGCCACGCCTATGGCTGGGTCTATGTCGGGCCGATGGGCTCTGTCCTGACCCCGCAATTCGTCGGCATCGAGAGCGCCCACACCCTGCCGAACGCGTCGACCTTCTGCGGCCGCTGCGAGGAGGTCTGCCCGGTCCGCATCCCGCTGCCCAACCTGATGCGCCACTGGCGCGAGGAGCAGTTCAAGCGCCAGCTGGTGCCATCCACGGTACGCCAGGGCCTGGGCACCTGGGGCTTCCTCGCCAGGCGGCCGGCCCTCTACCGGCTGGCCACTCGGGTGGCGATGGGCGTGCTCGGCCGGCTGGGCAGGAAGCGCGGCCGGTTCGCCAGCCTGCCGCTGGCCAAGGGCTGGACGGTCAGCCGCGACCTGCCGGCACCGGAGGGCAAGACCTTCATGCAGCAGTGGCGGCAGCGGCAGAGGAGCCGCTCATGAGCGACAACGAGCGCCGCCGCGCGGCGATCCTCGGCCGGCTGCGCGACGTGTACCGCCGCTCGCCCGAGGACGAGGCGGTGGCGATCGCCACGGTCGAGCAGCGGGTGTTCCACCCGGCCCCGAACCTGATCCCGGCGCGCGGCCAGCTCGACCTGGCGGGCCGGATCGAGCTGTTCACCACCATGGCGCGCAATGTCCAGGCCGAGGTCGATCGTGTGTCGCGTCTGGCAGACGTGCCCGCCGCCGCCAGCGCCTTCCTGCGCCGGCACAACCTGCCGCAGAAGCTGGTGGTGGCGCCGGACCCGGTGCTGCAGGGTGCCGGGTTCGCCAGCCAGCCGCTCCTGCGCGTGCGGTTCGGCGATGCCGACGAGCACGACCAAGCGGGCCTCACCCTGGCCTTTGCCGGGGTGGCCGAGACCGGCACGCTGATGTTGTGCTCCGCGGCAGAGCGCCCGACCCTCCTGGCCTTCCTGCCGGAGAACAGCCTGGTGGTGCTGCCGACTGCCCGCGTGTTCGGCGCCTATGAGCAGGCTTGGCGGGAGCTGCGCCGGGAGCTGGGCAGCCCGCCGCGCTCGGTCAACTTCATCACCGGCCCGTCCCGGACCGGCGACATCGCCCAGAGGCTGGAGCTTGGCGCGCACGGGCCGCGGCGGCTGGCGGTGCTGCTCGTCGACGATTTCCAGGCCGGCTGAGTCCTGAACAGATGCGCCGGCCCCGCCTTCCCTCCGCCGAAGAGGCGGCGCTCTGGCGCAACTACGTCAAGGACGTGGCTCCCCTGCCCCGCGACGCGGCGGAGACCGCGCAGCCGGTGGTCCCGCCTGCCGCCCCTGCTCCTGCCCCTGCCGTGGCGGTGCCGGCTGGGCCGGCCTCCACGAGGGCCAGGGCCGGGAGGGCCAAGAAGCAGCTGGCGGATGCCGTCGAGAACACGAGCCTGCCCCCGGCCCAGCCGTTCCGGCCGCGCTCGATGCCGCCGGCACGGCCTGCCGTCGACCGCCCGGACACGCGGCGGGCCGACCGCAGCGGCCCGGTCGACCTGGATCGCCGCACCTGGCAGCGCCTCCATCGTGGCGAGATGATCGTGGAAGCGCGCCTGGACCTGCACGGCCTGACCCAGATCGCCGCCTATGACCGCCTCGCGGCCTTCATCGACCATGCCTGGCGGGTAGGCTCGCGCTGCGTGCTGGTGATCACCGGGCGCGGCAGCGGCGATGTCGGCATCCTGCGCACCATGACCCCGCGCTGGCTGGACGAGATCCCGATGCGCGACAAGGTCCTGGCCTACACCCAGGCCAAGACCCATCATGGCGGCGCCGGTGCCCTCTATGTCCTGATCCGCCGCCGCCGGATCGGCTGAGCGGGCATCCGGACGCCGCCGAGGCGCAAGCCGGCCGGTTCAGGCTGCGGCAGCATCGGCAAGGACCGCTTCGACCTTCCACCCGGCGACCGGCGATCGCGCTTGCGGAGCATCACCGGGGGCTGCCACCGGTCAGGATGATCGAGCCGGCCAGTCCGAGGCTGCCGTACCGAACGATGCAGCTTGCTGCTCAGACCACCAGGAACGGCCATGGGCCTGCATTCAAGCCCCCGTTTGACGCCGGCGGCATGCTGGTGAAGATCAGGCGCCACATGGCCTCGGCGCACCTTGCGGCGGAACCGCCGGAACACCGTGCCTACGAACCGCACAGGCGGGGCCGGACCCGCCATCATCCGCAGGACCGGTGGACAGGAAGCCGGCGAGGGCGTGCCCGCTGCACACCATCTAGAGCGCTGCTACCGCGGACATGCGGTTGTCTAGCGCAGGTACCTCAGGCCCCTTCGGCTGGCCAGGATCACTCCTCGTCGCCTCACTTGCTCGCGGTTCACCATCAGGCGGCCCAGCACAAACAGGAGACCGAGAGATACAGCCTTTAGCCACAGCCCCGCCTTGAACGAGCTCTTGAGTGGCCACGCGATCAACAGCGATTCGAGATCCGGTAGGACCACCTGATCGATGAACGGATCACTTCAGGCTCAATGGCTTGAACATGTCCCGTCCAGATCGATTCAGTCCGTATGAAACATGCGCTTGAGAGACTGCCGCGGAAGCCCGACCATGTAGCCTTGGTAGCACGACGTGGCGGATCAGCGGGTACCTGCGTACATGCCGGCTATCCGGTTCTTGTGTCGGCCGAAGCCAGGTCAGCCGATCTTGATCCCTTGATGGCGATAAGCTGGTGATCTGAGCGGCTCGCCGCAGGTTCATGGTCATGCAGAGCAACCAGAGCTGGCAGCGGTTGCGGACGAGACCACGATAGCGCACCCGCCGGTACAGGTAGCGCCGCTTCATGGAGCCGAAGAGATTCTCGATCTGACGGCGCAAGGGCGTGATCGCGACGTTCATCCACTCGTGCCAGCTGGGCTGGCGCTTGCCCGCCTGCCGGCGGTGCATGATCCGATCGATAATATCGATCTCGGCCCGGGCCTGCCGCCTGCTCATTGGAGTGCACTCCCATTCCGCTGGACAGGGTCTGGGTCGGGCTAGGCACTAAGTTTGCGGACCCCGGCGGGCGATGGAAAGCGCAGCGCCGAGTGCGGGTGGATGGTGTTGTAGTCGTCGAACCAGGCAGGCAGCAGACGTAGGACGGTGTCGGGATCTGGCAGGATCGAGAGCCGCAGGTAGTCGCGCCGGAAGGTTTTCACGAAGGCCTCGACGATCCCATCGGCCTTGGCCGATCCCACGGAGTGATGTCAGCAGAGCTGACAGGGCTTTGTGCGGATCGGACTGGGGTGAAGCGCAGGCGCAGACCGAGGGCGGTGGCCGTGTTCCGGGTGTCCTTGGCGATGTAGGCGCTGCCCCGCGACGGTCTGCTGACCGTCGTTCTTTCAGGAAGTGGATCGATCGGCTCCTGCCGATCGATTATCGGACAGCCATTCCACCGGATGGGGCGTCTTCAGGCTGCCAAAGCGCTGGCCGACGCAGGCGAGCATGAGGTCCTGGACCAGCATCCGCAGCAAGCGGATGCTCCATCTCCAGAGGAGCCAGCGTCAGGAGACGCTGGAGGCTCGCCGGAGATGCCGGCCGCGGTGGCCGACCATCGATCGCAGGAGGCGACCGATCCAATCCCACCGGGACGACCGTCAGGAGACGGCCGCGGGGCGATGACCTTCCGGTCGCAGGCGTCGATCGCGAACAGGATGCGGACGATCTCGCCATTACGACAGGTGAACTCGAAATGGTCGGAGCATCATCCGGCAGGAGCCGGATGATCCGATTCCCGCAGGGGCGGCGGTCAGCAGACCGCCGAGGGCGGATGCTGGAGGTCAATGCCACCACGCCGTGATGGGTCCGGCCAGCTTGGCGGCCGTGTGCCGCTGCAGGGTGAGGTCATGGTTCTGCAGGATGCGCAGCACGCGCCTGGTGTTGACCTTTGGCAGGTCCTGCCCCTGGGGCCGACGGTTCAGGAGCGCAGTGATGCGGCGGTAGCCATAGGACGGGCGCTCATCGACCAACCGACGGAGCAGTGACCGGAGCCGGCTGTATCCGTCCTTGTGGTAGCGCCCGCACGGCTTGGACGTGCGTGCCAGGCGTTCGACCGAGCTGGAGCGACGACATCCAGCGTGCCGGCGATGGTCGTCATCGCGAACCGTCCCTGCGATCGCTCCACGACGGCAGCAGCGAGATCGGTTTTTTGCCCGTGCCACCTCAAGGGCCTCTTTGCGGGTCTCCACCTCCAGGGTCTTGCGTCCCAGCAGGCGCTCCAGTTCACGGACCCGCTTCTTGAGATCCCGTACCTGGGTCTGGCCGACCACCTCCTCATCAGCCTGCACAGCCTCAAAGCCACCCTCCAGCATGCGCCGCCGCCACTTGAACAGCAGGCTGAGTGAGAGGCCGGCTTGGCGGGCGACCAGCGACACGCTCACGCCCGACTGCATGCTCTCCTCGACCAGCCGCATCTTCTCGCCGATTGAGAACCGGCGCCGGCGCTGCACCGACGAGATCACCTCGACGCGGGTGGAGGTCCGTTCGGATCGGAAGCTATCGTCTTATCCATAGGCGTATGCCTATGCCTTCGGCTAGCGACCCTGTCCGGTTCAAACAGGTGCAATCCACTCATGGACTCGTAGGCCTTGTCCGCCAGCAAGGCTGCCTCGTCGTTGCAGATGGGCATCCCCAGCGATGCTCTCGCCAATGCGGCACTGGTGAGGATCGGCCTGCGGATCAGGTCGCTGCCCTGATCCACCGCCAGATGGACCTCATAGCCGAAGAAGCTCCGCTGCCCTCTGCGGGTGAAGCCGGCGGCAAAGTCCCGCTCCGATACCTCACCTTCCCGCATAGGCGGCCGCTTCACGTCCGCCTCCACCAGCCGGCGTCAGCAGGCGCCTCGCTGGTTCAGCCCACCGGACATGGCTTAGCCAGGCCAGCCTCGCCCAAGTCGATCCGGAAGTGCGACAAGTTCGTCGCGTCCGGCACCCCATCCTCCAACCCGAGGCCGCAGAACCACCGGAAGGTCGGCCAGTCGTTGCCCAGCGCATCGGCTCCAGGAGTGCCTCGATCGGCGTCCAGTCGACCAGCGCCTTGTTCCGCTCCAGGCGCCGGTTGCTGCCAAAAGCCGGCAGCAGCAGGGCTTCCACCAGGCTCACCTGACCCACCGCCTTGCGCACCATCGGCCGCTTCCTGTCCTGATCAGCAGGATCGAGGCACAACAGCCCGGTCAAAAGCCAAAGTTTCGCGGCAGTCTCCTTAAGGACGGTATCGCCGCCTGACCGCGCTTCACGCCTCCTGCCCGATGTGGAGGCCGACAGGACAGGTCCAACGCGCTGCCGCCGAGGCGGCTCTGGTGGGTTCCTCCCCGGTCACAGGGATACGGCATACGTCGCTGATGGACAGGTGAACGGCCGCCAAGGCGACGCTCATCTCGCCTTGGCAAGTCGACGACGGCGTTTCGGCCGGACCGGAGTGCCGGACATGCTGGTCCAGCGACGGCTCGATGGAGCGCTCCCGATCGACCGGTTCTGGGGCCTGTTCAGCCGAGCCTCTGCCGGGCGCCTGGACCTGCCGGTTGCCCGGCAGTGGGCGCGCTGCCGGCTGCCGCCTGTCGGGAAGTGACAGGCATCAGTGGTGGAACCCTCAGTCGCAGCGTTGCGCGGCCGGCTTAGCCCGGTGCCGATGCCCATGCTGGGCCGAAGCGGCCCGGGCTTCAGTGGTGAACGGATTCCTGCCGGAACACCCGCGCACCCGGCAGCTTGGCCATGAGGGCCTTTGCCTCCGCCTCGCTGCCGACGATCGTCTCGCCGCTGGTGTGCACGACCCGGAATCGCGCCGACCCGGCCGGTTCCTTCAGCTGACCTGCAGAACGGAGCGGGCCGGACGCACTCGTTATCGAGTCACCAACTTCCACACCAACCACCTGATGAACTCCGATTAAGATGTACGCCATCAGAATGATACGACCTAATCAGATTAGCAACCCCATCCGCCGCGAAAGAGCACCAACGTGCCCCTTTTGCAGCAATGACACGATCCATGCTCTCATTGGCTGGAGGACGACCAGCTGCCCGGCATCAGAAAGCCAGGACAAGATGAACGATTTGTTTACCGGTGCCAGAATAAGCTCTGCTTCATCACCTGTGTTCGCTAGAAACGACAATGATACTTGCGCCATCCCGTTGAAATCATCCAGTCGCCTGTCGGCTGTCGGGCTGGACAAGCCCAGCGTCCTTCGCGTAGCCGCGAAGCCGGACCGGCAGGGGCCGCACACTCCCCTTGGCGGGGTGACCTCGGACATGACCGGCCGGCAGTGATCAGGGAGCCAGACGATCATGGAGCAGACGTTTTTGGGACGGATCGCCGTCATCACCGGTGCCACCCAGGGCCTGGGCGAGTGCATCGCCCGCAGCTTTGCCGCGCGCGGGGCGGCCGGCCTGGTACTTTCGGGTCGCAACCGGGAGCGGGGAGAGGCAGTGGCCCGGGACCTGGCGGCGGCCGGCTGCCCGACCCGGTTCGTCGCGGGCGATCTCGGCCAGCTGGAGGTGGTCCGCTCGCTGGTCGCCACGGCCGACCAGGCGTTCGGCCGGCTCCACGCGCTGGTGAACGCCGCGGCACTCACCGACCGGGGCACCATCCTCGACACGGAGCCCGAGCTGTTCGACCGGATGTTCGCGGTTAACGTCCGGGCACCTTTCTTCCTGATGCAGGAGGCGGCACGCCTGATGCGCCGCGAGCGGATCGCCGGGACGATCGTCTCGATCCAGTCGATGTCGGGACATGGCGGCCAGTCCTTCCTGGCCGCCTATGCCGCGAGCAAGGGTGCGCTGGGCGTGCTCACCCGCAACGTCGCCTAC
>NZ_WUJP01000688.1 GCF_009806515.1 Geminicoccus flavidas
GCGCTGCTGCCCGACCGCATCCGGGTCAACGGGCTGAACATCGGCTGGATGAACACGCCTGGCGAGCACAGCATCCAGCAACGCTTCCACGACGCGGCACCCGACTGGCTGGAGCGCGCGGTCCAGGCCCGGCCGTTCGGCCGGCTGATCGACCCTGCTGAGGTGGCGCGGATGGTGGCCTTTCTCAGCTCGGACGAGAGCGGGCTGATGACCGGGGCCAACATCGACTACGACCAGATGGTGCTGGGCTGCGCCGACGACCCGCATCTGCCGACGCAGCCCCTGCCCGACCGCGGCTTCTGACTCTGGTCCTGCCGCCCGAGCTTGCATCCGAGGCCGGATCGGGCTCACCTGCCACCTGGCCCTTCCACAGCGCCGGAACCCGCCGATGCGTCTCCTCCCGCTCACCCTGACCGCCGCCCTCCTCCTGGTCCCGCCGGCACTGCGTGCCGAAGCGCTGGTCGAGACCTTCGACGGCGGGCCGGCCCTGGACGGCATCCTCACGCCCGGGAGCGACGGAACCTGGGAGCTCCGGATCGAGAACGGCGTGGCCGAGCTCGAGAACCGCAGCGATGCGGCGGCGATCAAGTTCTACCGGGTCGATACGCTGCACGGCGGGGCCTCGCCGGAGGGTGCGGCGATCGCAGCCGATGTCGGCGGGGAGTTCCCGGGCAAGGTCTCCGCCGCCGGCTTGCTCTACCGCTACGACGAAGCCAGCCGCAGCTACCTGGCGTTCGTCGCCGGCGCCCAGCGCTGGGCGCTGTACCAGCGTGGGCCGGAGGGCATGCGCCCGCGCCTGAGCGGCGTCCTGCCGGAGGGCAAGGAAGGGCGGCACCGGCTGCGCATCGAGCCGGATGGGGAGGATCTCCGGCTCGAGATCGACGGCCAGCAGGTCGGCAGTGCCCGGATCTCGGGCATGCCCGGCCATGCGGTCGGGCTGGTGGCGATGAGCCTCGGCCGCTTCGAGTTCGATAATCTGGCGATCGTGCCGGACGCCTCCTGAGGCGCAGTCGCTCCGGGCCGCTACAAGAATGCCGCCCATGAGCGTGATGACGGACCGCCCGAAGTGGGCTGGCCGAAGGAGCCGCTAGCGCCTCGAGCAAGCAGGTCGTTGCGCCGGTATTCAGGCAAATGAGGCAGGCCGGAGGGGGGCGGCAGTTGCCGATGCGTGGTCTCGACCGGGCCTGGAGCGAGTGGCGATGATCTGCGCCGTCCACTACCTCCGGAAGCTGGCAGCCCATCTGTCACCCGCTCAGGGCTCAACCGCCGATCTGGCGTCCGCACCCGTTGCTCGGGCAGGTGCTCGGCCTCCGACGCGTGGCAGGCGTCGAAGATGAAGTGCTGGAAGTGGTGCCATGGCTCGTCATGGCTGCGGTAGCGACTGCCGCGGACGGTGGCATTCCCTGGCAGGCGCGCCAGCGTCCGTCTCATCCGCTCCACCTGACCATCAGTCCATCGACGACGGTCAGCAGACCGATCGACCAGCTGCGGCGCTGTCGGTTCAGAAGCCTGGAAGGGAGTGTCAACACCGTATGGGCGTGGCAGTGCAAGGCCACGACCAGGACATGGGGGAGTCGATCGCGGCTCGCCGGGAAGTCCCGGAGCCGGACAGCACCGGCCCTGACGGCCGTCAGGCGTGGTCGCGGCGGCGGGTCGGGAGGCCGGCGGCGGGCCGGGCCGGGCCGCCCGGTGCCGGCCGGACCTCCTCGGCCGTGGTGATCGTGGCGCCGGCGTCGGCCAAGAGGTCGGCGAGCGGGCCGTCCGGGGGGCGGTCGGTCACGATCTGGCGGATCTCGTGCAGCTCGGCATGGATGGCGAAAGCGGCGCGGCCGAACTTGGTGTGGTCGGCCACGATCAGGGTGCGGGTGGCGGCCAGGCGCATCGCGCGGTAGACGGCGGCCGCCTCGTCGTCGACATCGGCAGCGCCGGAAGCGGTGATGCCGCTAGCCCCCACGATGGCCACCTCGGCATGGAAGCGGCCGATATGCTCGAGCGTGTCGCTGCCCACCACCATGCCCTCGCGCGGCTCGTAGCGGCCGGGCGCCATCAGCACCCGGATGCCCGGGTTGGCGCCCAGCACCGCGGCATGCGCGAAGGCGTGGGTGACCACGGTGCCGCGGGCAAGCGTGGTCGCCAGCAGGCGGGCGACGTGCAGCGTGGTCGAGCCGCCGCCCAGCATCAGCGATTCGGCAGCGCCGATCGCCGCCAGCACTGCCTGGGCGATCCGCCGGCGCTCCGGCACCATCTGCCGCTCGCGCTCCGCCACCGCCGGCTCCACCGCCACTGGCCGCGCCGCCCCGCCATAGGTGCGCGCGATCAGCCCTGCCTGGTCGAGTTCGTCGAGGTCGCGCCGGATCGTCTCAGTTGATACCTGGAACTCGGCGGCGAGCTCGGCGATGCGCAGTGCCGGGGCAGCGCGCAGGGCCGCGACGATCGCCTGCTGGCGTCGCGACTTCGCGTTCGCGGCGGGTACCGGACCGTTCTGGCTGACCATCGGACCGCTCCGGTGCCTTGAGGACGATGCTGGCGATTACCACAGGCCGGTTGGGCGATCCAACATGCGACCATGTTGCCTCGATACCTCCCTATTGTGACCGAGATGCCTCCCCGGGCGGGCACTTCCAGTCATGACGGGCGTTGCCTCCCTTGCCGGAGCGTGATTTTTTTCCGGTAACACCAGAGCGCGAAGCCGTCGGACCCATGCAATATCACACCTACGAAATGGCCCACGCACTGCTGACCCCCTGGCGGGCCCAGGCCAAGCTCGTGACCCAGGTGCTGGGCAACCCGCTGGTTCCGCTCGCGCATACCGGGCTCGGCCGCACCATCTCGGCTGCCTGCGAGCTGTTCGAGGGGGTGACCCGGCGCTACGGCAAGCCCGCCTGGGGGATCCACGCGACCAAGATCGGCGGCCTGACCGTGCCGGTGCGCGAGGAGGTGGTGCTGCGTACCCCTTTTTGCGAGCTCCGCCATTTTGATCGTGATGAAACGGTTTGCGGCAAGCGCTACGACCCGAAGGTGCTGCTGGTGGCCCCCATGTCCGGGCACTATGCCACGCTGCTCCGCGGCACTGTCCAGACGATGATCCAGGAGCACAACATCTACGTCACCGATTGGGTGGATGCCCGGCATGTGCCGGTGTTCGCCGGCAAGTTCGACCTGGACGACTTCATCGAGCACATCATCCAGATGGTGCGCTTCATCGGCCACAACACCCATGTGATCGCGGTCTGCCAGCCCTCGGTCCCGGTGCTGGCGGCCACCGCGATCATGGCGGCGATGGGGGACGAGTGCCGGCCCGCCTCGATCACGCTGATGGGCGGGCCGATCGATACGCGCTGCAATCCGACCGTGGTCAACCACCATGCCATGTCCAAGGACATCGGCTGGTTCGAGCGCAACGTGATCTCGCCCGTACCTTGGCCTAATGTCGGCTGCATGCGCCTGGTCTATCCAGGCTTCATCCAGCTCTCCGGTTTCATGGCGATGAACCTCGACCGCCATGTCGAGGCACATCGGGGCTACTTCAACTCGCTGATCAAGGGCGACTGCGATTCGGCCGAGCAGCACCGCCGCTTCTACGACGAGTATCTGGCGGTCATGGATCTGCCCGCCGAGTTCTTCCTCCAGACGGTCAAGACCGTCTTCCAAGACCACGACCTGCCCGAGGGCCGGATGAAGTGGCGCGGCGAGCCGGTCGATTGCGGTGCGATCGAGGACACGGTGGTGATGACGGTGGAGGGCGAGCGCGACGACATCTGCGGCCTGGGCCAGACCGAGGCCGCCCACCGGCTGTGCCGCAACCTGCCGCCCGAGAACCATGTCCATTATGTCCAGCCAGGGGTAGGCCATTACGGCGTGTTCAACGGCACGCGCTGGCGCACCGAGATCCAGCCGCGCATCCGCGAGATGATCCGTGCGGTCAACTTCCAGCGGCGCCGGACGGCTATGAACTGACAGGAGCGGACGTTCCCGGCTTGACGATCCTGATAGACCACGCGTGAGCTTTCCGAACAATCGAGGCAGTCGGCCCGAAGGGAGGGGGAACGCCCGGAACACGGAAAGCCATGCGCTGTGCGCTGGCGGGCCTGGCAGGGCTCGCCGCGCTGACGGTCGCCAGCCTCAGCGCGTTCGCCCAGGATTGGCCGATCAAGCTCCGGCTGCAGGCGGCCGTGCCCTTGGCCAGCATCTATTGCAAGCTGCTCCAGCGCCATGCCGAGCGGATCGGCAAGATGTCGAACGGGCGGGTCGCGATCGAGGTGCTATCCGACGGGATGATCGTCCCGGCCTTCGAGATCCTGGGCGCGGTCGACCAGGGCATCGCCGAGGCGGGCTATGCCTGGCCCCACTAATGGTCGGGCAAGCATCGGCCACCGGCATGTTCAGCAACCCCATGGCCGGCGCCGACTCAGGCATGGACCAGCTCTCCCAAGTCGTCCGGCTGCTGGAAGACGTCGGCAATGCGTTATACCGCCGCTTCCATGCCGAGGTGCTGGGCGCGGATGTCGAGCCGTTCATGGTCCAGCCGATGGGGCTGAACCGCTTGGCTGGTTCGCCGACCGATCGAAAACGTGGCCGACTTCCAGAAGCGGAAATGCCGCTCCCCGCCCGGGATCACCGGCGAGATCTTCAAGGAGATGGGCATCGCCGCGGTGGGCCTGCCGGCGGTGACCTCGTGCCGCCCACCCAGCGCGGCGTGATCGACGCCACCGAATGGATCGGCCCGGCCGACGACCTGAACCTCGGCCTGAACGCGATCTGGAAGAACCACTATCTGCAGGGCCTGCACCAGCCGACCGATGCCGGCGAGGTGATCGTCAACAAGACGGTGTTCGGCGGGCTGCCGGCCGACTCCATGAGATGTTCCGCAACGCCGCCCTGGTCTCGATGGCCGAGACCTACGCCTTGAACGTCGCGCGCCATGCCGGAGCGATCGTTAAGCTGCGCGACGCGTTCGGCGTGCAGATCCATGACACGCCGCCGGACTTCTTCCCCGAGTTCGTGCGCGCCACCAACGTCGTGCTCGACCGCTAAGCCGAGCAGGGCCCGTTCTTCCAGGAGGCCCTGGAATCGCAGCGCGCGTTCGCGAAGACCGCGATCCCCTACCGGACCAAGATCCTCGACCTCTACGCCAGCCTCGGCAACGCTGCGTTGCAGAAGCTGGACTGAGGCCAACAAAGGGCCTGACCGACCAGCGGCCGCCGCGCGGGCGATGTTCGACCTGCGGCGGCTCCTCCAGGAGAAGAGGGGCAGGCGAAGAGGGCAGATAAACGAGAAGCTGCTGTGCCTGGCCTGTGCGATCGACCGCCTCAGCCAGTGGAGCGGCCGGATCGTCGCCTGGCTGTCCCCGCCGTGGCGCTGGCCGCCTACTTCCTGCGCGGCGTGGTGCCCGACTGGCCGCTGGTGAAGATCTACCAGGGCATGATGCAGTTCATGGTGCTGCAGATCCTGGGCGTGCTGATCCTGCTGGCCTTCCCCGTCCTGGCGCTGTACCTGCCGAGCCTCCTGCACGACTGATCTCGGCCGGCAGCGTCGACGCGAAACGGTGATCAAGTGGCCGACCGGCTGGTCTTCGTCGTCATCCTGATGGCCAGCGTGTTCGCGATGGCCCAGGGCCTCTCCTACCCGCTGCTGGCCTTCATCCTGGAGCGCCAGGGCGTGCCGCCGGCCCTGATCGGGCTGAACACCGCGATGACGCCGCTCGGCATCATCGCCTCCTCGCCGCTGATCCCCTGGTTCGCCAGGTGGCTGGGTGCCGCCCGGCTGGCGCTCTGCAGCGCGCTGGCGCTGGCGGCCCTCCTGTTCACGATCGGGGCCTGGCAGTCGCTGCCCGTGTGGTTCGTGGCCCGCTTCCTCCTGGGCTTCGTGGTCAACGGCCTGTTCGTCACGAGCGAGACCTGGGTCAACCTGCTGGCTCCTCCCGAGCGCCGCGGGCGCCTGCTCGGCATCTTTGCGTCGAGCCTCTCTGCCGGCTTCGCGCTAGGTCCCTTCACCCTGACGCTGACCGGCACCCAAGGTTGGCCGCCATTCCTGGTGGGCGTCCTGGTGTTCCTGGCGACCGCTCTCATCCTGTTCCTCGCACGCAGGCGGCTGCCGGAGATCCACGGCGGACATGACGGGCAGATGGGCTCGCTGCTGGTCTTCCTGCCGCTTGCCCCCTTCCTTCTCCTGAGCATCGGTGTAGTGGCAGCGTTCGACCAGTCGGTCCTGGCCCTCCTGCCGTCCTACGGCATGAGCTTCGGCATGCCCGAGGCGAGCATGGCGACAGCGCTGGGCATCCTGATCGTCGGCAACATCCTGTTTCAGATCCCGATCGGCTGGCTGGCCGACCGCTGGTCAAGGCGCGGCACCACCTTGCTGCTGTGCGGGCTCACCATGCTGGGGGCCCTGCTCCTGCCGCTGGTGATCCGGACCGAGGCACTGACCTACGCCACGTTCTTCCTGTGGGGCTCGGCCGCCTTCGGCCTCTACACGATGGCGCTGATCGAACTAGGCGAGCGCTTCACCGGCTCGATGCTGCTGGCCGGCAACGCCGCCTTCTCCCTCATGTGGGGGATCGGCGGCATGGTCGGCCCGCCGCTGGCCGGCCTGGCCATGACCGGGCTCGGCCCGAACGGCCTGCCGCTGGCGATGGGCGCGCTCTACCTCCTGGTCATGGTCATCGGCGCCGTCCCGGCCCGCCTCAGCTGCGCCGGCGATAGTGGGCGGCCATGAAGTCGTGCCAGCTTCCGTCCGGCTGTCGTACGGCGGAGCGCAGCACCCGGTGGTCCGGCGCCACGATCTCCAGCTCGTCGCGATAGCGCGCGGTCTTGCCCTCCTCGGCAAAGCTCGGCCCGTCAGCCTCCAGCTGCAGCCTGGCGCCGTCCGGATCCAGCCGGCCTTCCTGGTAGACGCAGTGCCAGCTCATCATCGAGCCGATCCAGGTGCCGACGAAGCGCCGCTGACGGACGTCGTAGCCGAGCGTCAGGAGCATGGTCGCATGGCCGCCACCGGGCATGGTCCCTTGGCCCTCGGCCAGGATCCAGAACTCGCCCAGCGGACGGACCGTCTCAGTACCGCTCGCCTTGAACGGCGGCTGGCCCTCGCCCATCTGCGCCTCGGACTCGTAGGTCCATTCGCCGATCATCTTCTGCAGCCAGGCATGCTCCTGCTGCGGCATCTCGTTCATGACGATCTCCCTGTGGTGCCCATGTTGTACCCGGAAAAAACATAACCATACAGTTAAGCGATTGATGGCAACGGCCGGCTGTCCGGGCGGTGGCCTTCCTCTGTCCGACCGTGCTAGACGCCTCCGACCTTCCAGCCTTGGACCCGAAACCCTTGGACCTCGATCAGAGCAGGACCGCTGACGGCCTCGGCGCCGAGGTGGCGCGCAGGCGGACGTTTGCCATCATCAGCCATCCGGACGCCGGCAAGACCACGCTCACCGAGAAGCTGCTGCTGTTCGGCGGCGCCATCCATCTGGCCGGCGAGGTCAAGGCTAAGGGCGAGCGGCGCCGGGCGCGTTCGGACTGGATGCGCATCGAGCAGCAGCGCGGCATCTCGGTGACCACCTCGGTCATGACCTTCGAGTATGGCGGGCATACCTTCAACCTGCTCGACACGCCGGGCCACGAGGACTTCTCCGAGGACACCTACCGGACGCTGACCGCAGTGGACTCGGCGGTCATGGTGATCGACGCGGCCAAGGGCATCGAGACGCAGACCCTGAAGCTGTTCGAGGTCTGCCGGATGCGCGACGTCCCGATCATGACCTTCATCAACAAGATGGACCGCGAGACCAAGGACCCGCTCGACCTGCTCGACGAGATCGCGTCCAAGCTGGCCCTGGACGTGACTCCGGCCAACTGGCCGATCGGGATGGGCCAGAGCTTTCGCGGCGTCTGGTCGGTCTGGGACGACCGGGCGGTCCTGATGCGGCCGGACGCCAATGGCCGCGACGTCGAGGAGGTCGTGGGCGACAATGCGCTGCGTGACCGGGTCGACCCGGCCGTGCTCGCCGCCTTCGAGGAGCAGCGTGAACTGGCGCAGGGTGCCTTGCCCGAGTTCGACCTGCAGAGCTATCGCGAAGGCCATCTGACTCCGGTCTTCTTCGGCTCGGCCCTGCGCAATTTCGGCGTGCGGGCCCTTCTGGACGCGCTCGGCGCCCATGCGCCGGCACCCAGGGCGCAGACGGCCGGCGAGGCCGAGATCCTGCCGACCCGGGACGACGTGTCCGGCTTTGTGTTCAAGATCCAGGCGAACATGGACCCCAAGCACCGCGACCGCGTCGCGTTCATGCGGGTCTGCTCGGGCCGCTTTAAGCGCGGCATGCGCCTGGCGCCGGTGCGCACGGGCAAGCCGCTCACCATCTCCGCCCCGATCTTCTTCTTCGCTCAGGATCGGGCGATCGCGGAGGAGGCGGTGGCCGGCGACGTGATCGGCATTCCCAACCACGGGACGCTCCGGGTCGGCGACACGCTGACCGAGGGGGCACCGATCCGCTTCACCGGCCTGCCCAACTTCGCGCCTGAGATCCTGATGCGGGTGGTGCTGGACGACCCGATGAAGGCCAAGCACCTGCAAAAGGCGCTGGGTGACCTGGCCGAGGAGGGCGTCACCCAGGTGTTCAAGCCGATGCTGGGCGCGGGCTTCATCGTGGGCGTGGTGGGCCAGCTCCAGCTCGACGTGCTGCGCTCTCGGCTGGACGCGGAATACGGCCTGCCGGTGCGCTTCGACGAGGCACCGTTCATCACCGCGCGCTGGGTGGACGGCGACCAAGCCCTGCTCGACCAGTTCGTGCGCACCAAGTCGGCGAGCCTGGCCGAGGATCGCGATGGCAACCCGGTCTACATGGCGCGCAACAACTGGGACCTGAACCGGGTGAAGGACGACCACCCCAAGCTGAAGTTCACGGCGACGCGCGAACGGAGCTGAACCGTCAGAGGAGCCTGACCAGCACGGTCACCACGCCCAGCGCCACGACGATCATCGAGCCGAGCTTGATGGTCATCCGCTGCTCCAGGGACCCGAAGCGGCGTCGGCCTTGTCGAAGCGGGTCTCGATCTTGGCGAAGCGCGCCTCCATCTCGGCGCGCAGCTCCATGAATTTGCCGCGCAGGCTGGCCATGTCGCCCTTGAGCTCCGCCCGAAGCTCGCGCAGATCGGCCTTGGTCGCCAGCTCGGCGAGCGCCCCGACCTCCTGCTGGTGCAGCACGTCCGCGATCGCCTCGGCCTGCTGCCGGTCGATCCTGGCCGCTTCGAGGTGGCGGACGATGTGAGGGTGTCGAGCGCCATGCCTCACCTTAGCGGGTGGGCAGGGCGGCGTCACCTTGGGTCAGCGCCCGCCACGACCAGGCGATCAGCCCGCTGGTAAGCGCGATGAACAGAAGGGTCAGGAGGTGGCCTACGATCCGCAGCGAGGGATGGTCGGCCAGCGCCGCGCCCGGGTCGACCGCCATGATCATGGTGCCGATCGGGATCACCAGCAGCAGGGTGACCACATAGCCGGACACCGCCGTGAGCACGAAGGCGGCGAGCAGGCGCCACCAGCTCCCGGCCCCGGCCTCCCAGCCCGCCTGCAGCTTGGAACCCGGCGCCTCGATCGCCGCGGGCGCGAACACCAGGGCCAGCCGCGCGACGAACGGGAGGGCGATCAGCAGGGCGGCGATCTTGGCCAGGCCGACATAGGTCGGCACTCCGCCGAACAGGGCATAGGCGATCGCCGGGGCGGCCGGCAGTGCCGCCAGCAGGATCAGCACGAAATTCCAGACGAGGTAGCGCAGCACACCGCCATTCAGAGGTGCGGGGCCGGCCCGGCGTTCGTCCAGCAGGACGTGGCGGATCCAGGCCCGTGCCAGGATCAGCCCGGCGAGATAGGCGATGCCCGCCTCGAGCCGGCCGTACCAGGGCTCCAGCCCACCGGCGAGGGAGGGCGCGGCCGCGGCCATCGCGACCGGGATCAGGAACCAGGGCAGGCCCAGCTTCAACAGGTCGAGCTTGTGGCGGATCACGTGGAGCCAGGCGAGGCCGACCACCCGGTAGACCGGCAATCTGTGCAAGGGATCCTCGTCGTCAAACAGAAGTGTTGAGCGCCGGCCGCTGCTGCCCCTGGGACAGCCGCCGCCAGGTGAGCGAGAAATAGATGGCGAGCAGGCAGGCCTCGAGCAGATCGGTCAGCAGCGCCAGGGCCTGCGGCAGGTTGCGCAGGATCGGCACGCCGGCAAAGCCGTTGCCCAGCACCAGGAGCAGGAGCGTGCTGGCGATCATCACCGGGGCCAGCAGGATGATCGCCCCCAGCAGCAGGCGGAAGCCCTGGCTGCGGGTCTGCTCCCATGCCTGGGAGAAGCTGCATTTCAGGTCCAAGGCTGCCGCCGGCAGCACCGGATGGAGCCGGCAGATCACCAGCAGCATGGCGAACATGCTGGGCAGGATCGCGAGCTGGATCGAGGCCAGGCCCCCGCCGCCCAGCACGATCGCGAGCAGCACGATCACCATGACCGGCAGCATCGACGCCAGCAGCACGCCCAGCATGCGCAGGGCGTAGCGCACGCTGCGGCCGTCGATCGGCAGGAGCGGCGGCAAGGGCTCGGACAGCAGCACCGAACGGTGCAGCGCCACCGAGGCCGCGGCCAGCACCAGGGCTTCGACCAGCTTCAGGACGATCAGGCTGCCCATGCCGGGCGGCAGGATCATGGCGGCATCGCCGGGAGCCTCCGGATCGGGCAGTCCCACCGGGCCCGCCAGCCCACGCACCACCACGGCCACCAACAGGAGCAGCACGAACCACAGGCCGGTGCCCTGCACCAGCGCCCGGCGGCGGTCCAGAAAGAAGGTCCAACATTCACGAACGATGTCTTGCACGGCAAGAGGTTGCATCAACATGCTGCTCCGGGTTCACCAGCCGTGCCGGACGAGGGTTCATGTCCCCGCCGTGCGGGAACGCTCCCTGGCGGGACGGGCCATTCCGACGTGGCACCGGTCGCCAGGACGAGGCAAGCTGGATATAGGGAGCGCGTCGTCAGGGAGGAACCGTCGTGCGCGTCCGATCATCCGCAAGATCCGGGGCGGCCTCGCTCCTTTGCCTGCTGCTGCCCCTGCACCAGGGGTTTGCCGCGGAGCCGCCGGCACTCGACCAGGTGGTGATGTCCACGGCCGGCATGGGCTGGCTGGGCTTTCGCGCCACGACCGAGGCCGATGGCAGCGTGGCGCTCGACCTGCCAGCCGGCCAGCTCGACGATGCGCTCAAAAGCCTCACCGTGCTGCCGACGGAGAGCGGCAGCGACGGCTTCCGCCTCCGGCAGGTATCGATCGGCGGCAGCAGCGTGCTGGCCGATCCCTTCCAGGACACGCCGCTGAGCCCGGGCGACCTCGCCGGGCTTACCGCCCTTCTGGAGCGGCTGCGCGGCAGCGAGATCGCGGTCGATACCGACTATGCCGAGGATCCGGTGACCGGGCGGATCGTCGCCGTCGAGCGGCGCGCCGAGGGCCAGGACGGCACGGTGGTCGAGCGCCCCTGGCTGGTCCTGTCCAGCTCGGACGGGCTGGTCTCGGTGGAGCTCGGTGACGTGGAGGCGATCCGCCTCGAGGACGAGGCAGCCCAGCGGGCACTGGACCGGGTGCTGGAGCGCAGCGTCCAGGCGCGCAGCGACGAGCGGCGCACGCTCACGATCCATACCAACGCGGCGCAAGGTACGACGCTCGGCCTGGGCCTGCTCGTGTCCACCCCGGTCTGGAAGCCAAGCTGGCGGCTGCTCTTGCAGGATGGCGGGGCGCGGCTCCAGGGCTGGGCGGTGGTGGAGAACCGCAGCGGCCAGGACTGGGACGATGTCCGACTGACCCTGGTGGACGGCGATGCCACCACGCTGCGCCAGGACCTGACCCGCACCTGGTTCCGCGAGCGGCCGGGCGTGCCGGTGCTGCCCGAGGAATTTGTGGGCCAGCCGCTCGCCATGCGGAAGGCCGCCCCGCCCTTGGCCGAGCCTGCCGACATGATGATGGCCGAAGCCTTCGCCCCGGTGGCCGAGTCTGACGAGAGCGAGAGCGACCTAGCGACCAGCTTCACGATCGAGGCGCCGGTCGAGGTGGCCGATGAGGGCAGCCTGATGGTGCCGCTGATCGACCGCACGGTGTCCGCGGCCAGGGTGGCGCTGGTGCCGGCGGATGGCGGGGGCGGCGCTCCGGAGGCAGCCATCCGGCTGGGCAACGACACCGGCGTCAGCCTGCCGCGTGGCATCGTCACGGTGATGGACGAGACGGCCCCGGTGCCCACCCATCTGGGCGACGCGGTGCTGCCGGCCACGCCTGCTGGTGCCGAGCGGCGCCTGAGCTTCGGCCAGGACCGCAAGATCCGCTACGACCTGACCGAGGATGCCAGGCGCGAGGTGAGCGAGCTGGTGGTGGCCGACGGGATCGCGACGCTGCGGGTGGCCGAGCGCTACGAGCGGCGCTGGCGCTTTCAGAGCGAGGACGACCAGCCGCGCCTGCTGGAGGCGCAGGTCCGGGCGGAGCCGGGCGTGGAGCCGGTGACGCCCAAGGATCTGCAACACGAGGACGGTTTCTGGTATGTTCGCGGCGAACTGCCGGCCAGGGGCACCGCCACGTTGGCGCTGGTGACCGAGCGGCCGGGCGAGGAGCGCCTGGTGCTGACCGACGAGGATGCGCTGGACACCGTGCTGGCGACGCGCGGCTTGCCCGTGCCCGAAGCGTGGCAACCGAAGATCGACGAGATTTCCGCCCTGGCCGAGCGACGTAGCGCTGCGGAGCAGGATCTGGCCGCGGTCGAGGAAGAGCGGGCGGCGATCGGTGCCGAGCAGGACCGCATCCGCGCCAACCTCGAGGCGATCGCCGAGCCCGGGCCATTGCGCGAGCGCTGGCTGAACGAGCTGGGCCGGCAGGAGGACCGGCTGGCGGAGCTGGCGCGGCAGCGCGATGAGGCTGCCCGGGCACGCGACGAGGCGGTGCGCCAGTTGCGGGCGCTGGCCGCCGAGCTGCGCCGATGAGCGGGGTGCCCCGTTCCGACCGGCTGGAGCTGGTGCGCGACGCGCTGGCCGACAGCGACGTGTTCGGCGCGCTCTACGAGGAGGACATCGAGAAGCTGATGCCGCTCGGCCGCCTCATCCACGTGCCGGCTGGGCGCACGGTGTTCCAGAAGGGCGATCCCGGTGACTGCCTGATGATTGTGGTGTCCGGGCGGATCCGGATTGGCACGGTCGGGCTGGACGGTCGCGAGGTCATGCTGAACCTGGTCGAGACCGCCGAGGTGTTCGGCGAGATCGGCGTGCTGGACGGCAAGCCGCGCTCGGCCGATGCGACGGCACTCAGCGACTGCGAGCTGTTCGTGCTCGATCGCGCCCGGATGATGGACTTCCTGGAGCGCCATCCCGACGTGGCGGTCCGGCTGATCGGCATCCTGTGCGAGCGGCTGCGCCACTCCACCGAGCTGATCGAGGACACCATGCTGCTCGGCATGGAGCAGCGGGTCGCCAAGACCCTGCTGCGGATCGGGCGGCGCTACGGGATCGAGCGCAACGGCATCGTGCGCATCGAGAACGGGCTGAGCCAGCGCGACCTGGGCTCGTTCGCCGGTCTCGCCCGCGAGAACGTCAACCGGCAGATGCGCAGCTTCAAGGAGCGCGGCCTGATCGAGGTCGAACATGGCGTGATCATCCTGAAGAATCTGCCGGCCCTGCAGGCGATCGCCACGCCCGGCGACAGCGTGGGGCGCTGACCGCCCGGCCGGAACCATCCAGCCGCGTCCTGGCCCTCCCGGCTCCCATCCACCCCATCGGAACCCGCAGCATTGCGGGCGGTTTGGCCGCATGGGTGAGCGGAGCAAAGTCAAGGGAGAGCGAAGATGCGGGCGCTGTGCTGGCACGGGAAGAACGACATCCGCTGCGACACGGTGCCGGATCCGAAGATCGAGGACCCGCGGGACGCGATCATCAAGGTGACGAGCTGCGCCATCTGCGGCTCCGATCTCCATCTGTTCGACGGCTTCATGCCCGGTATGCAGTCCGGCGACATCATGGGCCACGAGTTCATGGGCGAGGTGATGGAGGTCGGCTCCGGTGCGAAGGACTCGCTGAAGGTGGGCGACCGCGTGGTGGTGCCGTTCACCATCACCTGCGGCGAGTGCGAGCAGTGCCGGCGTGGCAACTTCTCGGTGTGCGAGCGCTCCAACCGCAACAAGGACATCGCCGACAAGCTGTTCGGGCACACCACGGCCGGCCTGTTCGGCTACACCCATCTGACCGGCGGCTATCCCGGCGGCCAGGCCGAGTACGTGCGGGTTCCGTTTGCCGACAAGACCCATGTGAAGGTCCCGCGCGGAATGACGGACGAGCAGGCCCTGTTCCTGGGCGACATCTTCCCGACCGGCTGGCAGGGCGTGGTCCAGTGCGACATCCAGCCGACCGACACGGTGGCGATTTGGGGCTGCGGGCCGGTCGGGCAGTTCGCGATCCGCAGTGCCGTGCTGCTGGGTGCCAAGCAGATCATCGCGATCGACAACGTGCCCGAGCGCCTCGTCATGGCCGAGGCCGGCGGCGCCATCACGATCAATTTCGACAAGGAAAGCACGGTCGAGCGGCTGAACGAGCTCACCCAGGGCAAGGGGCCGGAGAAGTGCATCGACTGCGTAGGCATGGAGGCCCATGCGACCGCCACGCTGGATTCGATGTACGATCGCGCCAAGCAGGCCCTGATGCTGGAAAGCGACCGGGCGCATGTGCTGCGCGAGATGATGTATGTCTGCCGGCCGGCCGGCACCATCTCGGTCCCCGGCGTCTATGGCGGGCTGATCGACAAGGTCCCGTTCGGCATGGTCATGAACAAGGGCCTGACGATCCGGGCCGGCCAGACCCATGTGAAGCGCTGGACCGACGACCTGCTGCGCCGGATCGAGGAAGGTCAGATCGACCCCAGCTTCGTCATCACCCACACGGTCGGGCTCGAGCAGGGGCCAGAGATGTACAAGACGTTCCGCGAGAAGCAGGACGGCTGCATCAAGGTCGTGCTCAAGCCGTGAGGAGCGACGTCATGCATCAGCATCATAGCGGATTCTCCCAGCAGATGATCTCGCGCGATTCGGCACGCGGCCTGGCCCAGGGGCTCGGCTGGTTCAGCATCGGGCTGGGTCTGGCGGAGCTCCTGGCGCCGCGTCAGCTTTCTCGGGCGCTGGGCATGGAAGACCGGAGCGGCCTCATCCAGGCCTACGGAGTCCGCGAGATCGCGACCGGCATCGGCATCCTCGCCTCCCGGGACCCGACGCCCTGGGTCTGGGCGCGGGTCGGCGGCGATGCGCTGGACCTGGCGACCCTGGCACCCGCCGTCCCGGACAACCCGCAGAAGGGTAACGTCCTCCTGGCGATGATGGCCGTGGCCGGCGTGACTGCGCTCGACCTGATCTGCGCCCAGCAGCTGAGCACGGCGCGGCAGCAGGCGCATCGCGAGGAGCGGCTGCGCAACCTGCCCGACTACAGCAACCGGAGCGGCATGCCCCGAGGCGTCGAGCAGATGCGGGGTGTCGCTCGCCATGACTTCGAGATGCCGCGCGACATGCAGACGCCGGAGGCGCTGCGTCCCTGGACCGACGGCAGGCCCGCGCAGGCCGGTGCCGGCAAGGCGACTTCTGGCACCGGGGTCGCGGCGAGCGGTGCTGGGACGGCGACGACGAACCATGAGGCGGCCCATACCGCGTCGTCCTCCAGCCTGAAGCCGCAGCTCTCCAGCGCACAGGTCGTGCGAACCGCCGCCGACCAGGTCGCAGCGGCGAAGGGTGATGGCGGGACGGCGGCGACCAGCCACGACGCGGCCAGTACGCCCTCGTCTTCCAGCCTGAAGCCGCAGCTTTCCAGCGCGCAGGTCGTGCGGACCGCCGCCGAGCAGGTGGCAGCGGCGAAGGATCGCTAGGGAGCCGGCTGGCTCGCCAGGGAACGACTGCGTTCCGAGGTGGGGGCTCAGACGGCCACGAACGGCCGCCAGTAGTCCGCCGACTGCCTGAGCGCCTCGATCACGGTGCTGTCAGTGGGCTCCCGCTCCCGGAACGAGAACTCGAACACCAGCTCGTTGTCCCTGCCTCCGCCCTTGTGGATCGCGTCGAGCAGCGGCTCCGGGGTGATCCGGCCCTTGGCGTTGTTCTCCGGCGTGAACGGCCGGTGGCCGCCCTTGTCCATCGAGCTCTGCTTGATGTGGATCACCGGGCTGTCCGCCGCCAGCGCCTCGGCGATGGCATAGGGGTCGTAGTCGCGCGGGTCCTGCGAGGTCACGTCGCCATGGTCGATGTCGGCGCAGATCTTGAAAGGCAGCGGCATGTCTTCTTCCACCAGCGCCTGGATCCGCTTGGTCTCCGGCAGGGTGTGGCCGAATTCGCGGCGGATCGACATGTGCTCCCACATCAGGAACTCGAGCCCGCGTTCCTTGGCGCGGTGGGCTAGATCGCGCCAGTCGTCGATCACCCGCTTCAGCACCGCCTCGCGCCGCGCCGGATCGGCGTCGTCGGCATAAGTCATGATCGCGAGCAGCGTGCCGGTGCCGCGGGCACCCAGGTCGGCCGAAATGTCGATCCAGGTGGCCAGCCAGTTCTTCCACCAGGCCCTGACCTCCGGGTCGGGATGGCCCAGATGGTTCACCCGCGTATAGGCGCCGGAGAAGGTCGTGGTGATCTTCGCCCCGTTCGCCTCCAGCGCCTTGTTGTAGCGCTTGACGAAGCTCGCCTGCAGGGGCGCCGGCCAGGATGGGTCCAGGAACTCCGGCGTCAGCTGGATCCGGCTCATGCCGATGTCCTGGGCGATGGTGCCGACCAGCTCCTCGGGCAGGACGATCCGGTTGATCGCGAAATTGGTGTTCAGCCCGAGCGTGAAGCCCATCTCTCGCCTCCGATCCACGGCCGCCAAGCTCGCGAGCGGCCCTTCCAGCCCGCGCTTCGATGGCCCATCCCGGGCGAGCGGGCAAGCGTGGCCTGACCTTCCCCTCCCCGAGATCGCCGCTTGACAGTCTGCGGTCGCGAAAGCCTGATGCGCGAAAGTGAGCGGTGGTACGAGTCGGCGCTCGTGAAACGTTTGAGGGTAGGTTCGTCGTACCGATGGCCAGCAGCACGATCGCGGCTCCAGCCGCGTCCCGCCGACGTTCCTGGCTGCCCCGGTGGCTCACCGCGGAATCGGCGCTGCCATGGCTCATGCCGGTCATCGCCCTGCTGCTGGCGTTCGGGGTCTATCCCCTCCTCTATGCCGTCTGGCTGAGCCTGCAGGAACGCTCGCGGATCACCCGCCAGTTCGAGTTCGTGGGCCTCAAGCAGTGGGGCATCGCGCTTACCGACCCGCGCACCTGGGACAGTTTCCAGGTCACCCTCACCTACACGCTGGTCTGCCTAGCCGTGCAGGTCGTGCTCGGCATGGCGATCGCCTTGCTGCTCGACACCGAGCGGCGCGGCTACGGCCTGCTGCGCTCGCTCATGATCCTGCCGCTGGTGGTGCCGCCCGCCGTCACCGGCCTGATGTTCCTCCTGATGGAGGACGCCCAGTTCGGCGTGCTGTCCTATTATCTCAAGCAGCTCGGCATCATCGACCCGGCCAACCCGCTCCTGGCGAACAACAGCACCGCGCTGATCGGCGTGATGCTGGCCGACATCTGGCAGTGGACGCCGTTCATGGTGCTGATCTTCCTGGCGGGCCTGCGGGCCTTGCCCAAGGAGCCCTATGAGGCGGCGGCGATCGACGGTGCTTCGGCGATCCAGGCCTTCCGCCTGATCACCCTGCCGCTGCTCAGCCGGGTCATCGCAGTCGCGGTGCTGCTCCGCTCGATCGACCTGTTCCGGGTCTATGACTATGTCTACGTGATGACCAGCGGCGGTCCCGGCACCCAGACCGAGACCTTGAGCTTCTATGCCGGCCGGCTGTTCACCCTGGCGAACTTCCCCTATGCCGCGACGCTGGCCCTGATCGTGCTGATCTCGCTGAACGTCATGGCGGCCGTGTTCATCAAGCTGTTCAAGGTGCGGTTCTGATGCGGAGCAACCCGGCCCTGGGCATCCTGCGCGACGTCTGTGCCTGGGCGATCGTGCTCCTGTTCGTCTTTCCGATCTTCTGGTGGATCCTGGCGTCGTTCAAGCCGTACACCGCGATCTTCAACACCACGCCGGTCTACTGGGGCTTCGAGCCGACGCTGGACAATTACCGGGTGACGCTGGGTGGCGTGTCCCGCCTCTCGCTGATCACGGACGAGGGTGCGGCTGGCACGGTCGCGGGCGGCGGCAGCTCCTATTATTCGATCCCGTCCATCATCGACAGCGTGATCGTCGCGCTGGGCTCGACCGTGCTGGCGGTGGTGCTCTCGACCTTGTGCGCCTACGGCCTCTCCCGCTTCCGCTTCCGCGGCCAGCAGAACTTCGTGTTCTGGATCCTCTCGCAGCGCATGATGCCGCCGATCGCGATCGCGATCCCGATCTTCTTCATGTTCCGCGACCTGGGCCTGCGCGACAGCCATCTGGGCCTGATCCTGGCGCACACGCTGATCAACCTGCCGATCGCGGTCCTGCTCATGAAGAGCTTTTTGGATGACGTTCCGGTCGACCTGGATCAGCAGGCGATGATCGACGGGGCGAACCGCTGGCAGACCTTCTGGCTGGTGGTGATGCCGCTGGTCAAAGGCGGGCTCGCCGCCACCGCGGTCCTGTGCTTCATCTTCTCCTGGACCGAGTTCCTGCTCAGCCTGCAGCTCACCACGCAGATCCGCACGATCCCGGTGAAGATCTCGACCTTCGTCACCTCGACCGGCACCGAGTGGGGCTTCATCACCGCACTCGGCAGTGCCGCCCTGGTGCCGAGCTTCATCTTCATCGTGCTCGTGCAAAAGCACCTGGTGCGCGGCCTGACGCTGGGCTCCCTGAAGGACTGAGCCGGGCCAGTCATCGATCGATTTTTCGAGGGAGGTAGAACAATGAGTTTCCGCGAACACGACCGCAAGACCTTCATCGCCGACACGTGCGGCGACTTCGCCGCCAGGCGGATCAGCAAGCGCGAGTTCATCCGCAAGCTCGGCATCGCCGGCGTGGGCTTGTCCGGCTTCGGTGCGGCCATGCTGGGCGGCGGGCGGCCCTTCCGCGGGCTGGACTTCGGCAATCCGGCCTTTGCCCAGGCCGGTCCCGACGAGGCCATGATGCAGTGGCTGTCCGAGGTCGGTAAGCCGTTCGCCGGCACCACGATCCGCTACACGTCGGAGGCTACCCCGCCCACCATCGTGGCCAACCAGCTCGCCAAGGAAGAGTTCACCAAGGCGACCGGCATCAATGTCGAGATCGAGATCGTGCCGCTGGAGCAGGTGCTCCAGAAGGCGACCCTGGACATCCAGGGCCAGGTCGGCACCTACGACCTCTATTATCTCGATCAGTCCTGGATGGCGACCTTCTCCCAGGACATGGAGGATCCGCGCGAGTATTACGACGCGCATCCCGACATCGCGATGCCCAACTTCGACTGGGACGACTTCAGCAAGCCCTTGCTGGACGGCATTTCGATGTTCGACGGCAAGCTGGTCTCGATCCCGTTCGACATCCCGATCTTCATCCTGATGTACCGGCGCGACCTGTACGAGAAGCACGGGCTGAAGGTGCCCGCCGACCTCAACGAGTACATGGCCAACGTGAAGGCCATCCAAGAGGCCGAGAAGGGCAACGGCATCTACGGCACCACCGGCCAGCTCCGCTCTGGCCATTACAGCCTGGAGTGCGACTGGACCGCGTGGCTGTGGGGCAATGGCGGCTCGATCTACGACAAGGACGGGATGTTCACCGGCGGCGACGAGCAGGGCATCAAGGGCCTGGAGTATCTCATGGAGATCTCCAAGAACTGCCCGCCGGGTGCGCTCACCTGGACCTGGGACGGCGAGGGCCAGTCGGTGGCTCAAGGGCTAGCTGGCCAGGTGATCACCTGGGGCGAGTATTTCCCGAGCTTCGACGGTGCCAACAGCAAGGTCGTGGGCCTGATGGAAGCGGCCCCGCCGCCCAAGGCGATCTCGCTGCGCATGCCGGACCAGTGCGGCTTCAACGAGATCCCGAACGTCGGCCACCAGGGCGGCTCAGGTCTCGGCCTGTCGCGCTACTCGCAGAACCAGGAAGCGGCCTTCATCTTCATGCAGTGGGCCTGCTCCAAGGACGTGGTCGGCCGCGGCTCGGTGCTGGGTGGCGGCGCCTCGCCGGTCCGGCTCTCGGCCTTCACCGACCCGCGCACCCTGGCCGCGGCCAAGGTCGGCCCCGGCACCACCCGCCACTTCCCGGCGGTCGAGGAGACCATCAACACCATGATGGGCTCCGAGCCGGACTTCCCGGCCTGGGCCGAACTGTCGAACAACACGATCCCCGTGGAGCTCGGCAAGTTCCTGACCGGCCAGTTCAAGACCCCGCAGGAATGCATGGACGCGATCAAGCCGGTGGCCGACGAGATGGCGGCGCCGTTCCGCAAGGCATGACCCGGCCCTCAAGCCTGGTCTAGAGAGTGGCGGGGCAGCGATGTCCCGCCATTTTCCTGAGAAGCAAGAAGATC
>NZ_WUJP01000689.1 GCF_009806515.1 Geminicoccus flavidas
CCTCCGACCATGACCGAACCGCTCGTCATAGGCATCGACAGCAGCACCACGGCGACCAAGGCGATCGCCTGGAACCGCTCCGGCCGGGCGGTGGTGGAGGGCCGGGCCCGGCTGCCGATGGCCAACCCGCGGCCCGGCTGGTTCGAGCAGGACCCGGAGGATTGGTGGACGGCCGCCGCCGAGACGGTCCGGCAGGTGACGGCCAGCGTGGCGCCCGAGCGGATTGAGGCGCTTGCGATCGCCAACCAGCGCGAGACCTTCGCCGTGCTCGACCGGCGCGGCCAGGCGCTGCGGCCGGGCATCCTGTGGCTGGACGAGCGCAGCGGCGACGACGTCCGGCTGCTGGTGGAGCGGCATGGCGTCGAACGCATCCGGCAGATCACCGGCAAGACGCCGGACCCCACCCCGGCCCTGTATGGCCTGTCCTGGCTTGGACGAAACGAACCCGAGACGCTGGCCGCCACCGCCCATGCCGTCGATGTCCACGGCTTCCTGGTGCACCGGCTGACCGGCGAGCGCGCCACCTCCTGGGCCTGCGCCGACCCGCTGGGCGTTTGGAACATGGCGGAGCGGTGCTACGCCGAGGAGCTGCTGGCGCCGCTGGGCCTCGGTCCCGACCGCTTCTTCGCCGCACGCCAGCCGGGCACGGTACTGGGCCGGCTCACGGAAGAGGCGGCGGCGGCCACCGGGCTGCGCCCCGGCACGCCCGTGGTGGCGGGTGCCGGCGACGGCCAGGCCGGCGGGCTGGGCTGCGGGGTGATCGCCACCGGGCGCGCCTACTGCAATCTCGGCACCGCCACGGTTTCCGGCGTCTGGGCTGGCCGCTACATGGTCGATCCCGGCTGGCGGACCATGAACTCGGCGTCGGGCGAGGGCTTCATCAACGAGCTCTGCCTGCGCACCGGCACGTTCTTGACCGACTGGTTCGTGTCCAGCCTGTTCGGCCTGGACGGCGTGGCCGATCCGGAGGCCTACCGCCGCCTGGAGGCGGAGGCGGCCGCCCTGCCGGTCGGCGCGGACGGCCTGCTGCTGACCCCCTGGTGGCTCGGCAGCATGACGCCCTACTGGGACAACGACGCGCGTGGCGTGATGGTTGGGCTGTCGGCCGAGCACGGCCGCGGCCATTTCTACCGGGCGAAGATGGAAGGCATCGCGCTGGAGCAGGCGCTGGGCTTCGGCAAGATCGAGGCGGCGCTGGGCACCCCCATCACCGAGATCGTCGCGATCGGTGGCGGCTCGCGCTCGGACCTATGGTGCCAGATCCTGGCGGAGGCCGCCGGCCGGCCGGTGCTCCGCTCCTCCACCGTGGAAGCGTCCAGCTTGGGTGCGGGCATCTGTGCTGCGGTCGGCGCCGGCTGGTTTTCCGACATGCAGGAGGCGGTCGGCTCCATGGCCGGCCGGATCGAGCGGCGGATCGAGCCCGATGCGGAGCGCCATGCCCGCTACCGCGAGCTTCTGGCGCTGTTCGAGCGCCTGTACCCGCAGCTCCGGTCGATCTACGCCGACCTCGCCGCGTTCAAGCAGAAAGGATCCAGCCGGTGACCGGAGCCTACCCGCTCATCCAGGAATTCGTCGAGGGTCGCTACGTCGACCGCACCACCGGCAAGACCGTCCCGTGCAGCCTGAAGAAGGTGGTGACCACGGAAACCACCGAGGGCCGGGAAGCCGAGCTGGTCTCGGGCCTGGGCCTGGGCGAGCGGCTGGGCGTGGTGGCCGACGAGAACACCTGGGAGGTGGCCGGCAGGCGCATCCAGGCGGCCCTGCCCAATTCGGAGCCGATCATCCTCGACCACCCCAAGGCCGACGAGAAGTACACGGGCATCCTGAAGGAGCGGTCGCGCCACGTGGACGGGCTGATCGCGGTCGGCTCCGGCACAATCAATGATCTGTGCAAGCACGTCACCTTCCAGGATGGGCGCGGCTGCGCGGTGTTCGGCACCGCCCCCTCCATGAACGGCTATGTCACCTCCACCGCATCCATCACGCGGGACGGCTACAAGCTCTCGCTGAAGAGCCACGCGCCGCGCGGCGTGTTCTACGACCTCACCGTCCTGGCCAACGCACCGGTGCGGATGATCCGGGCCGGGTTCGGCGACGCGGTGTGCCGCAGCTCTGCCCAGGTCGACTGGCTGCTTTCCCACCGGCTGCTGGGCACCACCTACGAGCAGGGCCCGTTCGACATCCAGGCACCCTACGAGCCGATCCTGCTGGAAAAGGCCGAAGGGCTGGTGAAGGGCGATCTCGAAGCAGTCCGGGCGCTCACCGACATGCTGACGCTGGGCGGCTTCGGCGTGCTGTTCACCAATACCAGCCATTCCGGCTC
>NZ_WUJP01000690.1 GCF_009806515.1 Geminicoccus flavidas
GATGGCCGAGCATTCCATCAGCCACTACATCGACATGTTCGCCAACCCGCATCCGGGCACGCTCCATGGCGAGCAGGTAGGCGTGGCCACGCTGACTGCCAGCCGCCTCCAGGCGCGCATCCTGGCCCTGGAGACCCTGCCGCCTTTGCAGGTCCGCCGCATCGACGACGAAAAAATTCGCCGCATGCACGGAAAAAGCGGCGACGAGATGGTGAAGGTCGCGCACGGCAAGGCGTTCGATGCCGAAGCGACGAGGGTCATGAACGAACGCCTCGAGCGCGAGTGGCCGGACCTGCGTTCGGAACTGCTCGAGATCATGTTGCCCTTGGAAAAGCTGCTCGCTGCCTATGCCGCGTCGGGCACGCCCAGCACGGCCGGCGGCCTCGGGATCGACCCTTGCTTCTACCCTCAGGCCGTGCTCAACGCCCGCGACGTCCGGGACCGCTGGACGATCCTGGACCTGGCGGGCGATCTCGGCCTCCTGGAAGAGTTCGCCGAACACGAGGAATGAGATGGCGACCGTTCTGATCCTGGGCGCCGGCGTGATGGGCAGCGCCTTCACGCTGCCCTTGGCCGATTCCGGTCACGATGTCCGCCTGGTCGGCACGCCGATCGACACCGCGGCCATTGACGCGCTCAAGCAGAACGGGGTCCATCCGCGCCTGAACGCGCCGCTGCCCGCCAATGTGCGAGCCTTCCACCATGGCGAGATCGACGAGGCCCTGTCCGACCAGGTCGAGCTGATCGTGATCGGGGTGAGCACGGCGGGCGTCCGCTGGGCCACCGACCTGCTGGCTCCCCGCCTGCCCGGCCCCCGCCCGGTGATGATGCTGACCAAGGGCCTGGACGCTGATGGCCGGAACATCCGCCCCCTGACCGACCCGGTCGCCGAGGCGCTAAAATGCCCGACCGGCGGCGTGGGCGGCCCGTGCATCGCCGGCGAACTGGCGGTGCGCCGCGACACGTCCGTGGTGTTTGCCCATCCCGAGGAGGCCACTCTGCGTCGCCTGCTCGACCTGGTGCCGGCCCCCTACTACCACGCCCGCCCCTCGCGCGACGTGGTCGGCACCGAGGTCTGTGCCGCGCTCAAGAACTTCTATGCGCTGGGCATCGGGGCGGCCACCGGGATGCTCGACCGGCAGGGTGCCGCCGGCAACGGCGCCCAGATGCACAACATCGCCGCCGGTCTGTTCGCCCAGGCGCTCCTGGAACTGCAGCAGATCAACGCGCTGCTGGGCGGCAGCGACAGCTCGGTCCATGGGCTGGCCGGGACCGGCGACCTCTACGTGACCGTCCAGGGCGGCCGCAACAGCCGGATGGGCCGCCTCTTGGGTGCCGGCTGGCGCTACAGCCAGGCCAAGGCCGAGAAGATGAAGGACGAGACCGTCGAGGGAGCCGAGCTGGCGCTCTCCGCTGGGCCGACGCTGGAGCGGATGATGGAGGAAGGGGCGCTTGCGAAACGGCAGATGCCCCTCACATCAGCGATCATCGACGCGATCAGCCGCGACCACGAGTTCGCCGTCGACTGGCAGAGATTCCACTACGCGCATTGAGCGCTGGGCCTGAGGAGAGCAGCATGAGCAAGGTCGTGATCGGCGCGGACAATCTGGGCCTGCCGCTGAAGGACGTGCTGGTCGAGCACCTGAAGTCCAAGGGCCACGACGTCACCGACATCGGCACCAACACGAGTGATCCGGTCGACTATCCCGGCGTCGGCCGCCGCTTGGCCGAGAAGATCGCGGCCGGCGAGTTCGAGCGCGGCATCCTGGTCTGCGGCACCGGTGCGGGCATGGCGATCGTCGCCAACAAGGTGCCGGGCGTGCGCGCGGTCTGTGTGACCGATCCCTATACCGCCGAGCGGGCGATCGCGTCGAACAACGCCCAGGTCATCACCATGGGTGCTCAGATCACCGGCCCCTCGGTCGCCAAGATGCTGGCCGACATCTATCTCGCCAACGAGTTCCAGGCTGAGCGCTCGGGCAAGAAGGTCGCCCAGATCGACGCCCTGGACGCCGAGACCCGTAAGGCCGGCTGAGCCTCGGGCGGCCTCCCGCAGGCCGACCCTCGTTCTTCACGACGAAGCCCTGGCGCAAGCCGGGGCTTCTTCGTTTTCAGACCGGTCCCGCCTCTCGTGGATAATCGCACCCATTCGCACGTTCGGATCCGTGCGAATGGGTGCGGCATCTCTCTTTTCGTCTCGTCCTGCTCGACGAATGGTGCCAGTCTCGGCGGCGTCGACACCGAGCCCTTAAACCAGCGCTCCGCAGCCTTCCTACGGGACGAGGCAGTGTCGGCCACGGGCGTCGGCCAGCCTGAAGCCGATCCCGTGCGGGTGAACCTCGCAGGGAGGAGCGGGTGCCTTACAAGATCGACCCGGCAGTCGACCGGCAGTACATCGAGGAGATGCGCAGGAACCCGATCGGTGCGCACAGCCCCGGCCTGCAGCGGGTCCTGAACACCATGCGCACGGACAAGAGCGGCCGCCAGGTGATCCTGGTGGTGCTCAAGCCGTTCGAGAAATGGGTGCTGGGCGAGATGCCGCCGGATCGCCGCGACCCGATCAAGATCGAGGACGGGCCGGTCTTCACCAGCCGCGAGGAAGCGGAGTGGGAGATCTTCCGGCGCCGCTGGTTCCAGCACACGGGCGAGAACATCAACCTGCCCTTCAGGGACTAGCGCCGGCCAGCCGCCGCCGCACAGAACCAACCCAGAACGCCTCCGGCTAGATAGAGACAGCTTATGCTCAAGATCGTCGGGTACCCGGACCGCTACAGCGTGGCCCCGGGCGAGACCATCTCGTTCCAGATCTCGGTCGAGGAGGGCGAGACGTTCGACGCCCGGATCGTCCGCGTCCTGAATGGCGACTGCAATCCCGACGGGCCCGGCCTGAGCCTGCCGCACGTGCCCACCCATATCGACGGCAACTATCCGGCCAAGAAGCAGCACATCGACGCCGGCTCCTTCATGCGCGTCCCGACCATGCCGGCGCTGGCGGAAGGTGCTTTCACCTTCTTCGCCACCATCTGGCCGACGCTCACCGACCGCGGCGACCAGACGCTGGTGGCGCAGTGGGACGAGGCGAAGCAGGCGGGCTTTCGCATCGAGCTGGTCGATGGCGGCAAGCTCGGCTTCGTCGCGGGCGACGGCAGCCGGACGGTGACCGTCGCGACGGCGCGGCCGATGCTGGTCCGGCAGTGGTACCGGGTGGCGGTCGCCTATGATCCCGCCGCCGGCAAGGTCACCCTCACCCAGGAGCCCCTGCGCCGCTACCCGACGATCGAGGACGCCGGCCACCAGGAAGCCGAACTCGGCCTGACTCCGTCGGCGCTGGCCGTGCCCATGCTGATGGCCGGCTCGCCCGAGGCTGGCGGGACGATCGGCCGCCATTACGACGGCAAGATCGACAGCCCTGCTTTGGTCCGGGGCGTCCACGGCCTCGGCCGCTACGAGCCCCTGCTGCGCTCGGGCGTCCCCTTCGTCAGCGACCCCGACCTGATCGCGCGCTGGGACTTCTCCAAGGAGATCCGCACGACCCGCACGGTGGATGTAGGCCCCTCCCGCCACCATGGCGAGCTGGTCCACCTGCCGTCCCGCGCCATGAAGGGCTGGAACTGGACCGGTGAGCAGCACGACTGGACCCGCAAGCCCGAGCATTACGGCGCCATCCACTTCCACCGCGACGACATCTACGACGCCGGCTGGGAGACCTCGGTCGCCTTCACCCTGCCGGACGACTTCAGGAGCGGCGGCTACGCACTCCATGTGCGCTGCGGCGAGAGCGACGAGCAGGCGACCCGCGAGGACTATCTGGCCTTCTTCGTGCGCCCGCCACGCGGCGCCAACCGGGGCGAGCGGCCCAAGGTGGCGTTCCTGGCGCCGACCTGCTCCTACATCGCCTATGCCAATCACGGCGAGCACATCACCGCCCGGGGTGCCGAGGCGCTGATGAACCGGCTGCTGCCGTTCGGCCACTCCGACCTGTACATGTACTACCACCCGGAGCTGGGCGGCTCGCTCTACGACAGCCATGCCGACGGATCCGGCGTGTGCTATTCCAGCCGGCTGCGCCCGGTCCTGAACTTCACCAGCCGCTACCATTCCTGGCTGGGCGGCCATGGCTCGGCCCTCTACCAGTACAATGCCGATACCCACCTGTTCTATTGGCTGGACCAGAAGGGGGTCGAGTACGACGTCATCACCGACGAGGACCTGCACCAGGACGGCTTTGAGCTGATCAAGGACTACCGGGTCATCCTCACCGGCACCCATCCGGAATACCATTCGACCCGCGCCTGGGATGCCATGAAGGCCTGGGTCGATCGCGGCGGGCGGCTCATGTACATGGGCGGCAACGGCTGGTACTGGCGCGTCGGCTTCCATGACGAGCTGGCCGGCGTGATCGAGCTGCGCCGTGCCGAGGATGGCATCCGGCCCTGGATCGCCGAGCCCGGCGAATATTTCCAGTCGTTCAACGGCGAGTATGGTGGCCTGTGGCGCCGGATCGGCCGCGCACCCAACGTCATGGCCGGCATCGGCTTCGTGGCGCAGGGTTTCGACATCAGCTCTTACTACCGGCGCGCGCCCGACGCGGACAATCCGCGCGCCTCCTTCATCTTCAAGGACGTGCCGGACGAGATCATCGGCGATTTCGGCCTGATCGGCGGCGGGGCTGCCGGCATCG
>NZ_WUJP01000691.1 GCF_009806515.1 Geminicoccus flavidas
AGCTGGACTGCATCAACACCGACCTGGGCTCGCCGCCCAACGTCCTGCGCCTGGCCTCCTCGGAAGGGCACAGCTCGATGATGCAGCTCGTCAACGAGGAGTTCGGCGTGGTCCCGCCGGCACTCGGCGGCGACCAGAACGACCAGGTGCGCGCCGACATGGCGTTCTGCGAGACGCCGTCGGGCGGTGCGATCTTCGCCACCGGCTCGATCGCCTGGTGCGGCTCGCTCCTGCCGAACAATTGCGACAACAACGTATCGCGGATCACCTGGAACGTGCTCGAGCGCTTCATGGACCCGAAGCCGTTCGTCCCGGGTTCCTGATTCGAGCATAGAGGAGAATGGAGATGGACGCGCTGGCCCGGTTCCGCCTGGATGGCAAGGTCGCCGCCGTGACGGGTGCGGCGCGCGGCATCGGCTTTGCCGTGGCCGAGCTCCTGAGCGGTGCCGGCGCCGACCTCGCCCTGATCGACCTGAACGCCGAGCTCGGGCCTTCCGCGGCGGAAAAGGTCGCAACCGAAGGCCGGCGCGCCACCTTCTATCCGGCCGACCTGCGCGATCCCGCCGCCTCGACCGCACTGGTCGACCAGATCGCCGCCGAGTTCGGCCGGATCGACATCCTGGTGAACTGCGTCGGCATCAACCCGAATACCGACGTGCTGGAGATTCCGCCCGACGAATGGCGGAACGTCCAGGACGTCAACGTGAACGCCATGTTCTTCACCAACCAGGCGTTCGCCCGGCACATGGCGAAGCATGGCGGCGGCAGCATCGTCGCGATCGGCTCGAACTCCGGCTTCACCGTCGACAAGCCGCAGCCCCAGGCCCATTACAACGCCAGCAAGGCCGCGGTGCACCAGATGGTGAAGTCGATGGCGGTGGAGCTGGCGCCGCTGCGCATCCGGGTGAACGCGGTGGCACCCGGCTACACGCTCACCGAGATGACCAAGCTCGGCCTGAGCAAGCGCGAATGGGTCGAGGTTTGGGAGGAGATGACGCCGATGAAGCGCTTCGCCGAGCCGGACGAGATCGCGCACGCCGTGCTGTTCCTGGCGAGCGACGCCGCCAGCTACTGCACCGGCACCATCCTCCTGGTGGATGGCGGCTACACCTGCTGGTGAGGCCTGTTACAGGCCGACCGCGTCTGCGTCGTCTTCCGTCACCGGGGCGAAAGTGATCCCGGCATACACCTGATCGAGAGCGATCTCCGCACCCAGGAAGGCCGAGCCGAAACGCGCCGAGCCGGATGCCATCGCCACCGACCAGTGCGCTCCCTGCCGCTGCCAGACCTGGACCCAGGCGCGGCTGCTGTCGACCATCCAGATCTCCTGCACGCTCGGCAGCTCCGTGTAGCGCAGGAGCTTGCAGGAAAAGTCGAACGGCATGGTGGCCGGCGACAGCACCTCGATGACGACTGCCGGCGGCGTGGGCTGGCCTTGCGGCTCACGCGAGCCGGAGCGGATCACCAGGTCGGCCTGGAAGTAGTTGCGCTGGTCGATAGGGACGCCGGCTCCGGTCACGAGGCGGCAGGGCGGCTTCAGACGCGGATGGATCGCCAGCACCAGATTCGCCCTGACCTCGCCATGCTCGTCCGGCGGCGGCACCATTATGCGGACCACCCCGTCCACCAGCTCATGGCGTGCGTCGGCCCCATTCGGCCGGGCCTGGAACTGGGTGACGGTCATCATCGGGGCATGCCCCTGCGCGAGTGCCATGGCGCCACCTCCCTCCTTTGGCCGAGCCTAGCATGCAGGCGACCTGGGTGCAGCGTTCTGCTCAGGCCCGCCGCTCGGTCAGGAACAGCTTCACGGCCAGGCCCACGAAGAACAGGCCGGACAGGGCGTCGAGCGTCACCGTCACCCAGCGCACCCTGGCGAAGCGGTCGACCATCCAGCCGGTCAAGAGCGCGATCCCCATCAGCCAGGCGATGCCGATCAGATTGAGCGTCAGGCCGAGCGCCAGGGTCTGCAGCGCCACGCTGCCGCGCCCGGCCGAGACGAACTGGGGCAGGAAGGCCACGAAGAACATGATGACCTTCGGGTTCGATAGGTTGGTCAGCAAAGCGCGGGAAAACACGGTCCAACCCGCCGGTACGCCCCTTGTCGGACGCGCTGTCGCATCCTGCCGCCCTGCGGCATGCAGGTTTGCCCAAGCCGCCCGCAGCGCCTGCGCCCCGATCCAGGCGAGATAGCAGGCGCCCGCCCAGCGCAGCAGGTCGAAGGCCATGGGCGAAGCGGCGATGAGTGCCGAGACGCCCACGGCCGCCAGCAGGCTGTGGCCGATATTGCCCACCAGGATGCCGAGACAGGCGATCAGCCCGCTGCGCACCCCGCCCTGCAGGCTGTTGGCCGCGACGAACATCGTGTCCGGCCCGGGCGTGACCGCGAGCAGGAGGGCAGCCCCGAGGAACACGGCGAACAATTGGGCATCAGGCAACATGGCTTCAGGCCGGCTGGCAGGCGATTCCCTCGATCTCGCACATGAGCTGCGGGCTGGCGAGGCCGTGCACGATCAGCAGCGTGGCGGCGCAAGCATGGCCCTGCATCCGCCGGTCACGGATCTGCCGCCACAGCTTGACGTCGCGCTGGTCGACCAGGAACACGGTGATCTTCACCAGGTCGCGGTGGGTCATCCCGGCATGGGCCAGCACCGCGAACAGATTGTCCCAGGTCTGCTCCATCTGCTCCGCCACGCCCTCGGGCACGCTGCCGTCGAGGCAAACGCCGACCTGGCCGGAGATGTGCAGCCAGCGCGCCGGCCCCGTCACCAGGGCGCCCTGGCTGTAGGCGGATGCCGGACGGTGGACGTTCGGCGGGTCGAAGACCTCGATCATCGTCCTTCCTCCTGTGCGGCGCTCAGATGGCGGCGAGATAGCCGCCGTCGACGTACAGGCACTGACCGGTAATGTAGCGCGCGGCATCCGAACAGAGGAAGACTGCAGGCCCCACCAGATCGTCCAGCTCGCCGAACCGGCCCTGCGGAATCTTGGGCAGCATCGCCTGCCGCCAGGATTCGTCCGCGTAGAACGCCTCGGTCAGCGCGGTGCGGAAATAGCCCGGCCCCAGCGCGTTGACCCGGATGCCGAGCGGCGCCCATTCGGTGGCGAGTGCTCGGGCCATGCCCAGCAGGCCGGATTTGGACGAGCCGTAGGGGGTGGCGGTGGGCACGCCCACCTCGGAGGTGAGCGAGGCGAGATTCAGGATCACGCCCTGGCGCCGCTCCGCCATGCCGCGCCCGACCGCGCGGGCCGTGAAGAAGGCACCCTTCAGGTTGGTGTCGACGATCCGGTCCCAGAGCGCCTCGTCCACCTCCAGAGAGGGTCGGACCTCCTCGATCCCGGCATTGTTGACCAGGATGTCGATCGGCCCGGTCCGCTCTTCCAGTGCCCGGATGCCGGCCTGGATGCTGTTCGCCGAGCCGGCATCGACCGCCGTGGCCCACGCCCGGCGGCCCAGGGCCTCGATCGCCCGGCAGGTATCGCCAAGGCGCTCCGCGTCCCGCGCGGTCACCGCCACGTCTGCCCCGGCGGCCGCCAGGCCCCGCGCCAGCGCCGCACCGATCCCGCGCGAGCCACCGGTGACGAGCGCCACCTTGCCGGAAAGGTCGAACATCCCGCTCATCCTGGCAGCTTCTCCCGGGTCAGCCGGTACACCACGGCCTCATACTTGCGATGGGAGCGGCTGCCGCACGGCACGCCGCCCAGCCCCTCCACCAGCCGCCGGCTCGGCAGATTGGCCACGGCGACCGGGTAGAGCAGGCTCGGGACGCCGAGTTCCCGGAAAGCGAACCCGGCCAGCCTCGCAACCGCCTCCTGGCCCAGGCCCCGGCCGTGCAGCGACTCCCGGATCCAGATCCCGATCTCCGGTTCGGGTGTGCGCAGCGCATGGAGGCCGGACATGCCGACGAACGTGCCGTCCTCGCGCGAGCGCAGGGCGAAATGCAGGTTGTCGCCCGCCATCTGGCCCTGCCGCCAGGAGGCGACGATGTCGGCCAGCACCTCCACCGAGGGCGGCGGGTCGAAGCTGAGATAGCGGGTCAGGTCCGGCGTGATCGCGGCGAACATCTCGGGCACGTCGGCCAGGTCGGGCGGGCGGAGCGCCAGCCTTGCCGCCTCGAGCCGGATGCCGCCCTGGCTCACACCGGCCGTTCCAGCAGGTCCTGGAGCACCGCCGCGTCGACCTGGTCGCTGGTGAAGGCCTGGCCCAGGCGCTGGAGCAGCACGAAGGTGATCCGGCCCTGGCTGGCCTTCTTGTCCCGCCGCATCGCCGTCAGCATCGCCTCGGCGGCAAAGCCCTGGTTGGTCACCTCGCCCGGCGCCGTCTTCAGCCCGAGTTCCCGGAGGTGACGGCGCACCCGGTCCGTGGTCTCCGCCGGCAGATGCCCGGAGCGCACCGACAGCTCGGTCGCCTGGACCATGCCGATGCCGACTGCCTCGCCATGGAGCAGCCGGCTGCCATAGCCGGTGAGGTTCTCATAAGCATGGGCGAAGGTGTGGCCGAAGTTCAGGAGGGCACGGCCGCCCTTGGTCTCGAACTCGTCGTCGCCGACGATCTCCGCCTTGATCGCGCAGGACCGCTCGATCGCGAAGGCGCGCGCCGCCTGGTCGCCCTCGATCACGCCCCGGCCATGCTCCTCCAGCCAGGCGAAGAACCCTGCATCGCGGATCAGCCCGTATTTCGCGACCTCGGCATAGCCGGCCTGCAGCTCGCGCAGGGGCAGCGTGTCGAGCGTGGTGGGATCGATCAGCACCCGCCTGGGCTGGTGGAAGGCGCCCACCAGGTTCTTGCCGGCCTCGGCATTGATGCCGGTCTTGCCACCCACGCTGCTGTCGACCTGGGCCAGGAGCGTGGTCGGCACCTGCACGAAAGGCAGGCCGCGCAAGAGCGTCGCCGCGGCGAAGCCCGCGAGGTCACCCACCACCCCGCCACCCAGCGCCAGGATGGTGGTCTTGCGGTCGATGCCCGGCGCCAGCACCGCCTCGCAGAGCTGCGCGAACACGCCGAAGCTCTTGCTCGCCTCGCCCGCCGGCACCGTCACCGTGCGCGTCGTCAGGCCGGCCTGGGCCAGCGAGGCTTCCAGGCGCGGCAGATGCGGGGTGCCCGCCATGGTCAGGTCGGTGACGATCACCAGCCGGTCCGACGGCAGGAGCCCTTCCAGCTCCCTACCGGCCCGGTCCAGCAGGCCTGGCGCGATCCGCACATCATAGCCGCGCTCGCCCAGCGGCACGCGCACCGTACCGGTGGCCTCGGCAATCACCCCAGAACTCACGCCAGCACCCCCGCCTCGGCCAGCCGGCCGATCAGCTCGTGGACCAGCCGGTCGACTGGCTGGTCGCCGCTGTCGATCACCATGGCCGCCTCGGCATAGACCGGATGCCGCCGCTCCATTAGCTCGGCCAGGATCGTGCGCGGGTCGCCCGTCTCCAGCAGCGGCCGACTGCCCTTCTTGCGCACGGTGCGGGCGACCAGCGTGTCGAGTTCGGCGCGCAGCCAGACCGAGAAGCCGCTGGCGCGCACCCGCTCGCGGGTGAGCGGGTCGACGAAGGCACCGCCGCCGAGCGCCAGGACGTGGGGCGGGCCGGCCAGGAGGCGGGCGATCACCCGCCGCTCCAGCGCCCGGAACTCAGCCTCGCCGTGGCTAGCGAAGATGTCCGGCACCGACATGCCGGCCGCCTCCACGATCGCGTCGTCGGCATCGATGAACGGTGCATGCAGGATCGCCGCCATCCGCCGGCCGACGGCGGACTTGCCAGCACCCATCAGTCCGACCAGCACGACATGGCAGGTCAGCTTCAGGCGGCGGGCTGGCGGCGTTTCGGAAGGGAGCGCAGCTTCTGGGTGCGCTTCGTGGTTGGTCATTCGTGTCAGCGTTGAACGGGCGGAGCGTCGCCTATATAAACCGGCGAAGGCCACTGACGGCAAGCCCGGCCTGGACGAAAACCACACGCGCGGGATCCACGCGGAACGATGGCGGCATTCGGACGGGCGTTGCTCGTGATCCTGATCGCGGCCGTGCTGGGCGGCATCGCCTTTCTGATGTTCTGGGACGTCCCGGCGCCGCGGCAGCCGGTCGAGGCGGTCGTCCCGGCGGAACGGCTGGCCCAGTGAGAGAGCATCGCTCGACGGCACCCTGGCTGCTGGCCTGCTGCATCTGGCTGGCCCTGGCCGGCAGCGTGCAGGGTCAGCCGCGCCCCTTGTTCGAGGACCAGCCGCCC
>NZ_WUJP01000692.1 GCF_009806515.1 Geminicoccus flavidas
GCCCGGTCCGCCGGCCCGGCCTCCCCCTCGTCGGAACTCACCGTGCGTCCGCTGGAGGTGCCGAGCGCCGATGCCGTGGGTAGTGGCGACTGGCAGGGTTCGGCTGCCTGGGACGACACGCCGCCCGCCGAGATCGCCTCGGCCCTGGCAGCCCTGCCGGTCGTCCCGGTCGATCCCGCCGCCCGCCGCCTCCAGGTCGAACTCCTGCTTCTGCCAACCCCGGAGGGCCAGCCGCCCGGCAGCCTGCTGGCCCTGCGCCTCCAGCGCCTGGTCGAGCTGGGTGCTTTGGACGCGGCCCAGGCCCTGGTGGACGAGGCCGGGCCGGGGGCCATCCGCCTGGCCGCCCTGGCGCCGGTCGCGGCCAGCCTCGACCTGGCGGCCGGCCAGGATGAAGCGGCCTGCGCGCTCGCACGCGACGCGGGCATGGAGGGCTGGGGCCAGGAAGCCGGCGGTCAGGATGGC
>NZ_WUJP01000703.1 GCF_009806515.1 Geminicoccus flavidas
CTGGAGAAGGAGACGCTCGACGAGGCCGAGCTGGCCGCACTGGTCGGCATGCCGGGGAGCAAGACTGCGACTTGACTTCCCGCGGGCGCTCCGCCCACGAACCGTGCCGGTGAAACATGCCCTGCCATTCCGTCAGAAGCCGGCCTAGCCGCGTCTTTGGGGGCGCCATCGCAGGAGAGCGGAGCTCAGGGAGGGCGGAACAGGTGCGACGGCTCGTTCGGCCAAGGATCGATCTGGCGGCGCTGGCACGGCAGCGGCTGCTCAACCGGTGCCATTCCATCCTGCTCCTGTGCGCGCTCGTCCTACTCGCGGCCCTGGCCGGCTACAGCCTGATGGGGTTCGCCGGCATCATGGTCGGCGGCGTGGCCGCGGCCATGATGCTGCTCATCGGCTCGACCTCTGGCGACGCCACGTTCCGTCAGCTCTATGGCGCGGTGCGGCTGACGGCCCGCAACGCACCGGGTTTGGCCTCATTGGTCCGCGAGCTTGGCCGCCGCGCGGATCTCGCGGATGGCCCGCATCTCTACCTACTGCCGACCCCACTCATTCAAGCGATGGCGTGTGGCACGCGGGAGGATCCGGCGGTTGCGGTGACCAGTGGACTGCTGCACGTCCTGCCATCACACGAAGTGGCGGCCGTGCTTGCCCACGAGGTTGCCCACATCCGCCACGGCGACATGTTCATCATGCGGCTGGCGCAGACGGCTAGCGCCATGACGTCGGCCATGGCCAATACCGGTATCATCCTGCTGCTGCTGGTCCTGCCGCTGAGCTGGGGCGCCTCCGTCGAGATCTCGCCGCTGGGCATCTTCCTGCTGCTGGTATCGCCGCTGGTAAGCGACCTCCTGCAGCGCTCGCTCTCGCGCCGCCGCGAATTCCTGGCGGATGCTGGCGCGGTCGAACTGACGGGGGACCCGGTCGGAATGATCCAGGCGCTGCAACGGATCTATGCCATCCAGGGCGACGACTGGGAACGGTTTGCCCTACGCGGCGGCCGCTGGCTGCACTGGTTCCGCACCCACCCACCGATGCGCGAGCGGATCTCCCGCTTGGAGGAGATGACGGAGCTGGAGCCGTTGCTCATCGACCAGTACGGGCTGATGAATGCACCGATCATCTCATCTGGTACCCGGCAACAACGCCTAATGCGCCGCTATGGGATGTAGCGGCCCAGCGTCCTCTAGTAGCTGGGCAGCGGTAAGGTAAGACCGTCGACCTGGTTGCGAGGCACCTGGAGGGCTTGGGTGACTGCTCGCGCCGGCTTGAGAAACGAGCCGGGCTGCAAGCCACAGCCAACAGCGCGCCAAAGCCTTGGCCGCGCATCGACCATTCCGTTGCTGCAGATTACCCTGATTTTCCGCTTGGGGCTTCCACGGGGCTGCCACTTTCTGCCCCTGGAATGTCTGAAGCCGCAACGGCCTCCAGCAAGCGATTGAAAAATCTCTAGAGAAGGTGGTGGAGCCGATCGGGATCGAACCGACGACCTCTAGAGTGCGATTACAGAGGTCAATGCTTCTCTAGGCTTCCTCTAGCTTACCGCTGGCAACTCAACCCTCTGAAACAGAGTGACAAAATGGGGCTAGTAATCTAGGGGTAGCAGCAGAAATTGCCCTACATTACCGCGCGGGGCTGCCTTGGGGCTGCCTTGGGGCTGCCTTGGGCGGGTTGAGCGGGCGAGAGCATTCAACCGGGGCACCTTCATGCCGAAGATTGGGCAGAAGCTCGTGGAAAGCCTGCGTGCCGACCCGGCGCGCGATTACAAGGTGTTCGACGAGGAGATCCGGGGCTTCGGACTTCGCGTGTTCCCGTCAGGCAAGAAGTCATGGATCTTCCAGTATCGCCATCGGGGCGGTCGGGGTGGAAAGACCGAGCGCCTGGTGATCGGCGATGCGGGGGCAATGAAGGCGGAGGAAGCGCGCACCATCGCCCGCCGTCATCTTGCGGCGCTGGATCGTGGGGAGAACCCGGCAGAAGCGCGCAACGCCGCTCGTGCCGATCTGTCGGTGGTGCAGCTGATTGAGCGGTGGATCGATGCCGGCTGTCCGCGTGCAAAGCCCGGCCGGATCGGTGGCGCCTTCCTGAAGGAAGCGACGGCACAGACCTACCGGAGCGGGCTGCGTCACCACGTCGTGCCGCTGATCGGCAACGTGAAGCTCGGCAAGCTCGCCCGTGCCGATATCGAACGGATGCAACGCAGGATCGCACGCCGCGAGACGGCAGCTGATCCGGTAGCGAGCGGCAAGGCACGCGGGCGCATCGTGCTCTCGGGCGGGGAGGGGATCGCGGGGCGGATCACGGCATACTTCGCGGCCGTCCTAACCTGGGGCGTGCGCGAGGGGCTGTTACCACACAACCCGGCAGAGAAAGTGCACGTCATCCCGGCAAAGCGCCGCGAGCGCTACCTGTCGGCGGAGGAAGTCGAGCGGCTGGGCGATGCGCTGGCCGCCGCCGAAGCGCAGGGCATGTCGCCGACCTTTACGCGCGCCATTCGCCTGATCGCCTTGACCGGCTGCCGAAAATCGGAAGCGCTCACCCTGCGGTGGCAGGATGTGGATCTGGTGGCTGGCTGCCTGCGACTTCCCGACTCCAAGACCGGAGCGAAGGTGATCCCGCTCACCACGGCCGCCCGTGCCTTCCTGGCAAGCCTGCCGCGCCAAGTGAACGAACACGACCAGCCGGTGCCGTGGGTGTTCCCGGCAGCTCGGGGCGGTGGGCACGCAGTGGGGATCACCAAGGCATTCGACCGGGTCCGCCGCCTGGCAGGCTTCGATGATGACGTGAGCCTGCATACGTTGAGGCACAGCTTTGCCTCCGCCGCGGTCGCGGCAGGCGGCTCACTGTTTCTGGTCGGCAAGGTGCTGGGGCACAGCAATGCTGCGACCACAGAGCGCTACAGCCACGTTGCGCTCGATCCCGTGCACGCTGTGGCCGAGCTAGGGGGGCAGCGCATTGCGACGGCACTCGCTGCTGGAGAAGCGAGGCGGCGCGGGACGGCTAGCGCCGACGTGGTTGAGATTAGGGACGCGAAGCGGGGGCGCCGGACATGATCGATGGGCTTCCGTGGCGCTTTCCTGAACTGCGGGGCGGTGCCTTTGCTCGTAGCGTACCGCAGAAGGCGCCGCGCGAATGGTCGCCATCTGTAATCAGTGAGATCCTGGCTCGGCATGGTGTGATCAGCCAGATAGCTAGCCTCCATACAGATCCTTCCGCAGTGTCTGAAGTCTGGATCGTCCATGGCATTCTAAGGCGGTACCAACTGTTGCTTGCGAGGCGCCAGACATTGAAAGCCAAGCCGGCCAACCGAAGACGCGAGATCGCGGACCGTCTCGCTTCTTTAGAGGAACAGCTGAATCACCTCGCGAATGAGGGGCGGGTTCTTGCTCAAGAGTACGAGCGGCTCGGGCCGCTCCGTGGTCGCGCCGGTGAGCCAAATTCTATCCGGCCGCTCGATGGGACGCCCAATCTAGAACTTCTTACCAAGCTGCTTCCAGAAGCGCTGGAGCGACTGCCAGCGCTGATCAAAACGGTAGAGCGTCATTCGACTGGTCACGCGCCTCCGCCAAAGCCAGGTGTGAAAGGTCGGCCCTGGGAGTTCCGAGCACTTGTGGCCGATCTGTGGCGCTTTTACCGGGAGCACACGGGAACGAACGGGCGTCGGCTAACAAAGCACGATGATGCGCTGGGTGAGCAGGTCCTGACTCATCCGGGCAAATTCGTTGCCGACATCATCAACGAGCTGGTCGCGGCGCCCTCTGCGCCGATCTCCGCTAGAGACCTAAGGGGCATCAGACAGGATGAGGGGGCAAAATTAGGCAGCGAGTGAAGCCCTAATGCTGCCTTTTCACGCTTTGAATCATTTCCGGCAAACCGTCGTCAATTACTAGCGCTTTCCCGAGAGCAGAGCGGATGACGACGGCACTACCTGCGGATCCTTGCATCAGTCCGAGTTCTAGCACGCTACCAGAGGTGATGGACCGCACCGGGAAGTTGGCTCGCTACATGCGTCGCGACGCAGCTTCTCGATACCTTGCGAATGAGTGGGGCATCGAGCGAGCGCCAACCACCCTAGCCAAGCTTGCGTGCATCGGCGGCGGCCCCAGGTTCGTGAAGGCTGGCCGGTTCCCGATGTACAGACCGGACTGGCTGGACGAGTGGGCACGCGAACTGGTCGGCGAGTCCGCCGAGGCTGCCTGAAGCCATGGAGGCGATGGCTGAGATGCCCGGCCAGGGTTGGGGCCCCGGCCGGGCAGGCGATGACGGGCAGAACAATACCGCCGCGCTGGCGGTGGTAAAGCCAAAAGACGTCACGCCTGCGATCCAGAAGCTCAGGATCGAGATCGACACTCTTGAACGGATCGCGTTGGCCGCGATGGTGGCTGATCCGGAGGGGGTTCGGACTTACGGGCTCCGCCCCAGCAACTTCACGAACCCGAGCCATGCAGCGGTTTGCAAGGAAGTGGGCGAGGTTGAGGCCGAGGGCTCTGCTACCGGTCCTGCCAGCATCAACGCGCTGGACCGCCGCCTTCGTGCAGTTCCTGCATACGTCGCAGCAGGAGGGCTAAAGTGGCTCGCTGGGCTCGTTGATGGCTTCGTCGGCGATCCGGTCCATTGGTGCGACCGCCTTCGGGAGGCGCGGGCGCGGCTGGATGCACATGATCAGCTCAGTTCGCTGGCCGAGAAGGTCGCGGACCTCACGTCAGAGCCGGGTGCGGTTGTCTCCACGGTCGAAACGCTAGCCACCCAGCTGCGCGAGGCCGCCAGCGCCTCGGCTGGGCTTGAGCTGGTGGACTCCACCGAGTTGGACAGCAAAGAGCCGACGAACCGAGAATTCATTGTAGAGGGCACACTTCCACGCCGAGTTGTGGTGATGTTGGCCGGTGATGGCGGTGTCGGAAAGTCGATGCTCGCCCTCCAGATGGGTGAGGCGATCAGGCGAGGCGAACCATTTCTGGGTCGAGAGACCACGGCCGGCAGCGTACTGGTGTTCTCCTGTGAGGACGATGCCGATGAGCTTCACCGCCGCCTGCATCGCATTCGCTCCAGCTTAGGCCCAGCGCACAATCCACCCGGCAGACTGTTGTTAGCGCCACGGGTTGGTCTAACGAACGCGCTGGTGACTTTCGATGCACGCGGCCTGCCGGAACAAACCGAAGCGTTTCGGGCACTAGAACGAGCCACGCTAAACCACCGGGTGAGCCTCGTGATTGTCGATACGGTCGCGCAGGTATTCGCCGGTTCAGAGAATGACCGATCGCAGGTGACCGCATTCGTGAACGCGCTAGCCGGCCTGGCCATGCGTGCCAATGCTTGCATCCTTCTACTGGCACATCCTCCAAAGGCTGATGGAGTCGAGTACTCCGGCTCTACTGCTTGGCCAGGCACCGTCCGGGCACGGCTGTTTCTCCGCCGTCAGGTCGGTGACGACGGCATCACCCGCTACTTCCTGAAGCTGGGCAAGGCGAACTACGCGCCAGAGTTCGAGGACGAGCTAGTCCGCGACACGCACGGCGTGATGTGGTCTGCCGAACGACTGCCGCCGTCTCTGGCGAACAAGATCGATGCTTACGCGGACCTCGCAGACGCCAAGCGGGTCTTCCTGGCCGCCCTGGACGCGATGACCCGTCAGGGCCGAGCCCTGTCGCACGCACCAAGAGCTCAGAACTACGCGCCGAAGGCAATCGCCGCGGCCGGGCTGGATCAGGGGCAAGGCCGGGTGCGGCTTGCGCGAGCCATGGAGGCACTCTTCGCCGACGGATTGATCAAGGCTGGCTGTGTGGTCGGCAAGGGTACGGACCGGAAGCCGATCTACGGCATCGCACGATCTGGCACGGGGGCTCCGGAATGACCAGATCGACCGGTCTCGAAATGCGGGAAGGTCTGCGGGAAGGTTCAGATTCTGCGGGTGGGTACCGTCCCGCAGGTGCAGGTAAGGCTGCGGGCGGGTTAGTCCCCCTCTTTAGAGGGGACTATCCCGCACGCACCGCACCCCCAGCGCCAGACCAAGCCGCACAGTCTGACCGTCCCGCAGAGCCCGCCGTTGGTGATGCAAGCCTTTCAGCCAAGCCAGCCTCGATCGAGCTCCGACCTTACCAGAAGAAAGCCGTGGACGATCTTCGGGAGGCCATGCGGCGGCACAGGCGAGCGCTGCTCCAGCTGCCCACTGGCGGCGGCAAGACGATCGTGTTCGCCAGCATTGCCCCGTCGGCAGCCCAAAAGGGATCGCGGGTCCTGATCCTGGTGCACCGCAAGGAGTTGGTGCGGCAGACCGTTGAGAAGCTTCAGCCCTTTGGCGTGACGCCCGGCATCGTAGGCAAGACGGCTGGTTGGGACCTTGAGCCGGTTGCCGTGGGGATGGTCATCACCACTGCCAAACGCGAACTCCCTGCCTACAACCTCATCATCGTTGATGAGGCGCACCACGCCGTCAGCAAGAGCTGGGAAGTGGTCCTGGACAAGCTGCCGTGCGCCCGGGTCCTGGGCGTCACAGCCACACCTCAGCGACTCGACGGCAAAGGCCTCGGCGAATGCTTTGATGTCATGGTCCAGGGCCCAACCGTTCGGGAGCTGACGAAGGGTGGCTTCCTGGCGCCGATTGTGGCCTGGGGGATCGAAGATGCCAATGTCCGAGGCCTCCGGCTGGTCGGGGGCAACTGGAAGGCAGCGGACCTTGAGGCAGTCCTGGGACCATTCACCGAACGGGCGCTGGCCGAATGGTCAGAGCGTGCGATTGGGGTGCAGACGATCGCCTTCTGCTGCTCGGTCGCTCATGCCGAGTTCGTGGCGGCGCGCTGGCGGGAGGCCGGCTTCAGCGCAGCCTGCGTCCATGGTGGGATGGAGGAGCGCCTTCGTGACCGGATCATCGCCGAGTTCGGCGCCGGCAAGCTGACGTTGCTAACCTGCTGCGAGCTGATCGACGAAGGCTTCGATGTGCCGGAGGTCGGCTGCGTGCTCCAGCTCCGGCCTACCGCCTCGATCACCAAACACTTCCAGCAAATCGGCCGCGCCATGCGGCCGAAGGCGGACGGCTCACCGTGCGTTGTCATCGACCTCGTCGGTAACATCGACGGTGCTGGGCACCGCAAGGGCCTGGGACTGCCGGACGAGGTTGTGGCGTGGACACTCGACGGAAAGCCGAAGCGGGATGAGGGCGAGAGGGGCCTGACGCCCGACCGGGGCGATCCCACGATAGAGGCGCTGGCTGAAGGTCGGATTCGTCTCTTGCGGTCCAAGCTCGCCGACTGCCGATGGTGGGGCGAAGCTGAAGGCATGGTGGAGCGTCCAGAGGACTACCTGATCCTCCAGCGCTATTTCCCGAAGCCGACCGGTGGCCGGTACCGCGACGTTTGGATCGTCCGCAGGTGCGCGGAGCGCTTCTTCTCGCACCTGCCATTTGCGGCCGCTCTCCGGAGCGCCGGCATCGCGCTCGGGAAGAGCCGGATGGTCGAGAACTCGCTGGCTCGGGGACATGGGTGGACCGTCCAGGAGGGTGAGAAGCATCACCAAGCCACAGACGCCCACTTCGCAGGCAGGCGCCAGCGCGCCCTCGGAACTCAGCCACTCGCAGCTCTTGGAGAATGCACTTCATGACATCGCCCAGCCACAACGGAGCCGACGCGACGAGAGCCGATCCCGACAATTCAGGTGAAATGCAGGGCAGGGGACGCTTCCAAAAGGGCCGGAGCGGTAATCCGGCGGGAAAGAGGCGCGGATCGAGGAACCGGGCTACTGTCTTGCTGGACAAGATCGCCACCGAGCAGGCTGAGGCGATCCTGCGTGCTGCAATCGACGCGGCCTTGAGCGGAGACAGCCGAGCGCAGAAGGCCCTTCTCGACCGCATTTGGCCGATCAAACGAAGCCGACCGATCGAGATTGACCTGCCGTCCATCCGAACTGCAGCCGATGCGACGAACGGGATCGAAACCGTCATCGCCTACGTGGCCGATGGCAGGCTGACGGTCGACGAGGGCGCGGCGCTGGCCGCCCTGCTGGAGACAAGGATCCGCCATCACGCAATCGACGAGGTGGAGGCGCGATTGGCGCGCCTTGAGCAGGAGATGGCCAAGCATGCCCCCTAGGAAACGTGCCGAGATCGAGCGCCGGCTGGAGCGGCTGGAAGCCAGAAGATCACCTCCATCTCAGGCCCTTGGGATCCCAATCCTGTCTGAAGAGGAGCTGGCGGCAATGTCGAACGAGGAGCTGAAAGCCCTCTGCGAGAGGTTCCTGGCGCAGGTCGAGTTGACGCCTGAGGAATTGGCGATGACGGCGGACGAACTTCACGAACACTGCTGCCGGCTGGTCAGGGAAGACCAGGTCCATGCAGGACTTTTTAACTGAGCAGGAGAACGATGATGCCGAAGCAGACCTCAAACCTCACTGTCGTGGCCGAAGAGGCCACCGGGGCGGAGCAGGCCGTCGCGGCCGTTCAAGCCGAGATCCAGGCTCAGGAACAGCGGCTGGCCAACTTGAAGGCGCGACTAGTTTGGGAGCAGGGCCGTGCCGAGCGTGAGGCGGCGCAGATCTGGCGGCAGGGAGAGCGCCAGCGCCTCGCCCGGCTGGCTGAACTGGTCGACGCGCGGGTCCAGGCTGCGGCCGCGGTCGAGCAGGCGATGCAGGTTCTGGCCAACGTGATCGCCGCCTATCAGGAGGCGGAGAAGCCGGTCCGGGCCCTGCTTGACCTCAGCCGCGAGCGGGACAAGAACATCGCCCTGCAGGCTGGCGAGGGCCGGCTAGGCCGGCGGTTGAACGGCATGCTGCGCCAGATCGGGATCACGGAGCTGCCGTACCACCGCGAGGATGGTCCGCTTCAGGACGCCGAGCGTGCGGCACTGGCGTGGCCCTCGACAGTGGATGAGCCGATCGAAGACGAAGCCGCGGCAGCGTGACGAGGATCCGGCGGTGGAGGCCCGCCGGCGCTCTCTGAGCCAACATCAAAAGCACCAACATGAACACGCGCCGCAACGGCATCGAGACACGTCTCAAGGCTCTGGAGGAACGGCTGACCCGCAAGCATGCACCACCGAAGCCGAGCCTCTGGTCGCGGTATTGGGCCGGCCCTGTGCCGAATCTCGCCGAGATCTTCGGCGACACAGATCCGAAGATGCTGCCCCCGGATGAGGTATGGGCCCGGATCGACGCACGCCTGCCGCCGGTGGCTGAGGAGTTCAGGAACGTCGGGCCCGAACGGCTATACGAATTGTATCGCGCGCAGATTGCTGGTCAGAGGACTGAGGTGGCCTAAGCAGCTAGGTGACGTCACCTGTGCTGCCCGCGCGTCACCGGCGATGACCGTCCTCATCAAAAGCCATAGGTGACCAGCAGGGTCAGCGAAGGCTGCAATTCCTCTTTCACGATCGGGCTGTCGGCAGCATCGCCCAGCAGATAGCCGAGACCCGCCTGACCGGTAAGAGTCCAGTTCTCCGCAAAGCGCCAGGTCACGCCTAAGTCGACGTCGATGCGCTTGAACCCAGCTTCTGCATCGTAGACAGCCAGGCCCGAGCGCGCCGCTTGGCTGGGAGTGACGCCGAAATAACTGTCCATGTAGTTGCTGTCCGCCCAAGTGGCGGACGTGCCGACGGTCATGGTGATGGTGTCGGTGAGCGAGGTACGCGAAAGGACCGCCCCGAACTCGCCCGTGAGGCCGTCACTGCCGCCGAGCGTGCGGGTCACGCTCGCATAGAGAGCACCCGGGCCGACCTCGTAGCTTGCGCGAGCGGTAAGGTCGAGCCCCCAGTCAACGTCGCCAAGGCCTTCCAGATGATCGGAATCGTCCTCGTCGCGC
>NZ_WUJP01000712.1 GCF_009806515.1 Geminicoccus flavidas
CACCGGCAGCATCAGGAGCAGGGTGCCGACCAGCACCACGACCAAAAAGGCGAGGGGCACCAGCCGGCTCGGATCCTGGATGCCCCGCATCATGGCGAGCCGCTCGCCTGCCCCTCAGATCCGGGTGCGCAGGTGGAACGACTTCGGCCGGGTCAGGTGGTCATAGGCCAGCTTGGACAGGGACACGCCGCGGCCGGTGTCCTTGACCCCGGTCCAGGCGAGTGCGGGGTCCAGATAGTCGCAGCGGTTCATGAACACGGTTCCGGTCTCGATCCGGTCGCCGATCCGCTCGGCCGCCTCCGGGTCTGAGGTCCAGATTGCGGCGGTGAGCCCGTAGGGGCTGTGGTTCATCAGCGCGATCGCCTCCTCGTCGCTCCTGACCTTCATCACCCCCACTACCGGGCCGAAGCTCTCGTCGCGCATCACGCTCATGCCATGGTCGACCCCGGCCAGGACCTGCGGCGCGATGTAAGCGGAGCCGCGCTCGTCCATTGGGAACGAGCTGGCATCGACCAGCGCGCGGGCACCCTTGGCGACGGCATCGGCCACCTGGTCGCGGACGAAGTCGGCGGAGCGGGCCTTGGCCATCGGCCCGATATTGATCTCGGGCAAGGTCGGATTGCCCAGGCGGTAGCCCGCGGCGAAGCTGACCAGCCCGTCGACGAAGGCGTCATAGACGGCCTCGTGCACATAGAGCCGCTCGATGCCGCAGCAGCACTGGCCGGAGTTGAAGAAGGCGCCGTCGCCGAGATTCTCGACCGCGTGCTGGATGTCCGCGTCGGGCCGGACATAGGCCGGATCCTTGCCGCCCAGCTCCAGCGTCGTGGAGATGAAGGTCTCGCCGGCTGCCCGCGCGATCTCGTGTCCGCCGGCGACCGAGCCGGTGAAGCTGACATGGTTGACCTGGCCGGCGCGGATGATGCCGAGCGCGTCGGCATGGCTGGTATGCAGATACTGGAAGACACCCTCCGGCAGGCCGGCCTCCTTAAAAGCCTGCGCGAACCGCTCTGCGGTAAGCGGCGTCTGCGCGCTGTGCTTCAGGATCACGGCGTTGCCGGCCAGGATCGAGGGCACCACCGCGTTGACCGCAGTGAGGTAGGGGTAGTTCCAGGGCGCGATCACGAACACCACGCCCACCGGCAGCTTGCGGATGAAGCGGGTGAAGCCCGGCTTGTCATCGAAGCGCAGGTCGGCCAGCGCCTCGGGTGCGACACCCATCATGTAGCGCGCTCGCTCGGCAAAGCCGCCGAGCTCGCCCGGCGACTGGGCGATCGGCCGGCCCATCTGCCAGGTGATCTCCTGCGCGATCTCCGGCTTGTGCGCCAGCACCGCGTCGACGAACCGCCCGACCACCGCGATCCGCTCGTCCAGCTTGACCTGCCGCCAGGCCGCCTGGCCGGCACGCGCCCGGTCGAGGGTCGCCTGAATCATGACACCGTCCGCGAGCGGACGTTCGACATAGACGGACTGGTCGACGGGGGAGATGGTGCGCTGGATGGTCATGCTGGCCCGGGATCGATCTGGAGGCGGACAGGGCGGCATCCTAGCCGCAGGGCTCGGCCGGCGCATCCCCGCCCGTGCTTTGCCAGCACCGCAGCCACCGCTGCGAGCAGGCTTGCCCTTCCCGACAAGGGGCGCTAACAACGCGGCCCACGCGCCCGTAGCTCAGCGGATAGAGCGCTTGCCTCCGGAGCAAGAGGTCAGAGGTTCGATCCCTCTCGGGCGCGCCATTCCGGACAAAACAGACGACTGAGGGTGCAGTGGTGCCGGGCTTGGCCCGCCGCCAAGAGCCGGATCATCCTTCAGCGGCATCCGTTGATCGGCCAGCGACCTCACCGATAGCCCGTCTATGCGTGCGCCTGATCGATGCCGCGGTCATCGATGGAGATAGTCGACGATCTCCTGGGCCTCCTCGCGGCTGATGCCCGTGGTGGGCATTGCCGTGTGCGGAGCGAGCGCGCGCGGGTCGACGATCCAGTTCACGAGGCCTTCGCGCGTGTTCCGTACGACCCCGCCCAGATAGATCCGCCCTGTCAGGCCTTCGAAGGAGGGACCCACCTGGCCGCGCGCCGCCGCCACGCCCGGGATCTCGTGGCAGCCGGCGCAGCCATAGCGGCGCATCAGCTCATGGGCCCGCGGCGTTTCTCCCAATAGCTCGCCTAGCGGGGGATCGGCTGTCAGGGCGACCGCCGCACCTGCCAGGAGCACGACCAGGACCACGGCCGAGCCGATGAGACGGCGGTTAGGCATAGGTCTGCCTCCGGCGCGCCTCGGTGCCGGCATGCCTGATCCAGGCGGCGGCCAGGGCGAGCGCCACGCCGACATAGACCATCCCGCCCGGCACCCACATGACGAAGCCGGCCAGTTGCTGGTCCTGGAGCGGCGTCAGGCCCCAGCCGGCCAATAGGTCGGTCTGGCGGGGGATCCAAGGCCTAGGCGAGAGCGCCAGGAGGATGCCCAGGAACGCGCTCTGCAGGATGGTCACGAACAGCCAGAACAGGGCCGGCCCATAGGTCCGCGCCCTGCCGTCGATGATCGACCACCAGAACAGGAGGGCGGTGACGAGGAAGCTGACGTGCTGCAGCCAGTGCACCCAGTCCCGTTTCAGCGCGGCGGCGAACAGGTCCGGCTGGTGCCATGCCCAAAGGGTCGCCGCGTGCAGCAAGGTGGCAACGCCAGCGCCGGTGAGCCAGCGCCAGGATGCCGCCAGGGACCGCCATCGGCCGATCCGGCCCAGGGCGCGCCGCCAGACGATTGGCAGCGCCCAGGCAAAGGCGCCGAGCGGGCGGGAGACCACCAGGAGGGGGGCAGCCACGATCACCATGAGCTCGTGCTCGATCATGTGGGCCACGAAGAGCTGCTCGGAAAGCAGGCCGAGCGGCGAGGTGATGCACAGAGCCAACACGGTCCAGCCGCACCAGAAGCAGGCCGCCTGCCAATGGCGCACGCCACGGCCATGGCCGGCCCGGCGCCACAGCCGCCAAGTGCCGACCAGGTATAGGCCCGCCGCCAGATAGAGCGGGATCATGGCCTCCAGCGGAAAGCTCCAGGCACCCTCGGCCGTGAGATAGCCGGCGGCACCGCCATGGGCGGAGGCCGGTAGCGGTGCCAGGAGCAGGGCCAGGAGCGCCAGGCGTGTCATCGCTCGCAGCCGTCGAACATGACCCCGGCCATGCCCTGCGCCGCGATCACCAGGGCGAACAGAACGCCCAGCAGAACGCCGATCGCTGCCACCATCCGCAGAGGCTGCCGGCTCGTCGACTCCTCGAGAGAGCCCTGCCGCGGCAGGTGGCGCCAAGCCCGCCAGGACAGGAACGTGCCCACCAGCGCCACGAGCAGCAGGGCCGCCGCCACGAACGGCAGCGGCTGGAGCCGGCTGACACAGCTCCAGTCCACCAGCGCATAGCCAAGCTGGGTGTTGATCGCCCAGGCACTGGGGCCTGCCAGCAGGCCCGCCCAGGAAACGCCCGAGGAGAGGTGGCTGGCCATGGCGGTCACGTCCGGGGGAACCAGTAAATCAGCAGGTAGAGCGGGATCCAGGTCAGGACGACGAAGTACCAGTAGAAGGCATTGTCGCTGACATCGCTGAAGCGCTTGCCGTGGCCATGGCGGGTGAACATCAGGACGGTCAGCACGATCGTGTCGCCGGCATCGGTGATCACGTGCAGCGCATGGAGGCCCAGGAGGAACCAGACCACCGAGCCATAAGCGTTGGTATCCCAGAGCACGTGCAGCGTCGTGAACTCGTAGAAGCGGATGCCGACCACCAGGACGGCGATCAGGCTCATCACGATGAGCAGGAGCCGGGTGTTCGGCAGGTCCTCCTTGCGGCCCGCGCGCTCGGTGGCGGCGTTGGGCCACAGGCTCGCCAGCAGGATCAGCAGGATGAGCGTGCCCGGCCAGTGGTTCGGC
>NZ_WUJP01000713.1 GCF_009806515.1 Geminicoccus flavidas
GGGGTCACGCCGAGCGGCCATGCCGGATTGATGAACCAGAGATAGAGATACATGCCGATGACGAGCACGAAGCCCATGCCCTCGACCGCCAGCAGGCCGAGCGTGCCCCACCACATCGGGCTCTGCGCGCCGAAGCCGTAGGTCGGCAGGTGCGACAGGTCCTCGACCGGATGGGTTTTCACTGCTCGTCCTCCTTGGTCCCCTTGGGCCAGAACCAGCCGGTCACGCACACGGCGATCAGCGCCGAGCCCCAGACGGCCGCCCAGGGGGTGAAGATCGAGAAGACGAAGGTGATCGTGATCGCGATCGCGGTGATGAAGGGCCAGATCGAGGGCTCGGGCGAGCTTTCCCGGAGTTCCGGCCGGGCATCGGCGAGCGTGCTGACCACCAGCTCACGGTTGTCGACGCTGAGCCCGGTGACCACCGGCAGGCTGTCGCGCGGCGTCCAGAGCGGCTCGCGGCTCACCACCGCCGGGATCCGGTCGAAATTGTGCGGCTGCGGCGGCGAAGTCGTGGCCCATTCCAGCGTGCCCGCCCCCCAGGGATTCGGGCCGGCAGGTTCGCCGCTGCGCGAGCTCCGGATCACGTTCCAGGCGAACAGGCCGAAGCTCACGGCCAGGACCACGCTGCCGGCGCTGACCAGGAGGTTCAGGTCGGTCCAGCCGAGCTCGGGCCCATAGGTGTAGACCCGCCGGGGCATGCCGCGCAGGCCCAGGACGTGCATCGGGAAGAAGGCGATGTTGAAGCCGATGAAGGCCAGCCAGAAATGCCACCTGCCCAGGCGCTCGCTCATCATCCGGCCGGTGATCTTGGGAAACCAGTAATAGACCGCGCCCAGCAGCGGGAACACCGCACCGCCGATCAGCACATAATGGAAATGCGCCACCACGAAGTAGGTGTCGTGGACCTGGTTGTCGATCGGCACCGAGGCCACCATCACCCCGGTCATCCCGCCCAGCACGAAGATCACGAAGAAGCCCAGCACGAACAAAAGCGGCGTGCGGACCACTACCTTGCCGGTAGCAAGCGTGGCGATCCAGCAGAAGATCTGCACGCCGTTAGGGATCGCGATCAGCATGCTCGACGCGGTGAAGAAGCTGGCTCCCAGCTGCGGCACGCCCGCCACGAACATGTGGTGCACCCACAGACCGAAGGAGAGGAAGCCCGTCGCCATCAGGGAAAGGACCAGGGCCAGATAGCCGAACACCGGCCGGCGCGAGAAGGTCGTGACGATCTCGGCGACCATGCCGGTGCCGGGCAGGAAGATGATGTAGACCTCAGGATGGCCGAAGAACCAGAACAGGTGCTGCCAGAGCAGCGCGTCGCCGCCTTCGGCCGGATTGAAGAAATGGGTGCCGACCAGCCGGTCCAGGATCAGCGAGGTGGAGGCCACCATGACCGCCGGCATGCTGAACAGCACGACGAAGGAGACGACCAGCATCGCCCAGACGAAGAGCGGGATGCGGTCGAGCGACATGCCGGGCGCGCGCTGCTTGAACACGGTGGCGATGATCTCGATCGCCACCAGGATGGCGGCAACCTCGGTGAAGGTGATCATCTGCGCCCAGATGTCGGCGCGCTTGCCCGGCGCGAATTCCGGGCCGGCCAGCGGCACATAGGCGAACCAGCCGACATCTGGGCCGGTATTCAGCAAGAAGGCGATCCAGAGGAACGAGCCGCCGAGCAGGAAGATCCAGTAGCTGAGCGCGTTCAGGCGCGGAAACGCGATGTTCCGGGTGCCGACCATGAGCGGCACCAGGTAGATCGCTACCGCCTCCATCACCGGCACGGCGAACAGGAACATCATGGTCGAGCCGTGCATGGTGAAGATCTGGTTGTACAGATCCGGCCCGATCAGATCGCTTTCCGGCCGGGAAAGTTGCAGGCGCATGGCGACGGCCAGGAGCCCGCCCAGGAACAGGAAGACGAAGGCGGTGACGATGTAGCGCTTGCCGATCACCTTGTGGTCGACCGTGGACAGGCGCGTGATCAGGCCCTGGCCGGTTCCCCAGGTGCGGGCGAGCCGGGCCTGGAGTTCCGGCCCGTCCAGGTCGGTGTCGCGCAGATCCGCCGCCACCGTGCTCTCACTCACTTCAGCCCCTCCAGATAGGCTGTGAGCGCGTTCAGCTCGTCCGATG
>NZ_WUJP01000714.1 GCF_009806515.1 Geminicoccus flavidas
CCAGCGGCACGATCGGCATGTTCACGCCTGGCTTGATGCCGTGCGGATCGGCGATCCAGGCGGCGAGGCTGCCACGGGTCAGCGGCAAGGTGGCGGCCGCCAGATGGAGCCGACTGCCGACATGGGTGAGGTCGGGGCCAGTGCGCCCGCCGGCCGGCGTGCCGCGGACCGTGTGGCACATGACGCAGGCATGGCTGAGGAAGACCTGCATCCCTTGGTATTGCTCGTCCGTCTCCGGCGGCTTGCTCGAGCGGATCTGCGCCTCCTGCCAGGCGCGGAACTCCGGCTCGCTCTCGGCCACCACGACGATGCCCATATGAGCGTGCTGCAGGCCGCAGAACTCAGCGCACTGGCCCCGATAGATGCCGGGCTCCGTGACCGTGAAGCTCAATTGGTTCTGCTGGCCGGGGACGAGGTCCTGCTTACCGGCCAGGTTCGGCACCCAGAAGCTGTGGATGACGTCGTCGCTTTCCAGCTCGAGCCTGACCGGCAGGCCCGTCGGCACGTGGATCTCGTTGGCGGTGGTGAAGACCCGGCTGGGGTTGCCATCCTTGTAGCGGACCTCCCACCACCATTGATGCCCGGTGACCTGGATGGTCACCGCCGGCTCGTCGGTGCCGAACAGCCGCTGCTGACCGGCAAAGCTGAGGCCGGTCAGCACCAGCACGGTGATGCCGGTGGCGACCACCAGGGCCGTGACGATGACGGTTGGGCGCCGCTCCTCCGACGGGTGGACGACCCGAGGCATTGGCATGGCCGTCGCTGTCCAGCGGCGCTGGAGCACCACGAGCCCGACCGCCAGCACCACCAGCAGCCAGATGATGCCCAGCAGGACGGTGAAGAGCTGGATCAGCCAGGCCAGATCGGCGGCGGTGGGACCTTTCGGGTCGAGTGCCGAGGGCCAGCCAGCACAGCCGGCCAGCAGGAGCGGCAGCGCCAGGAGCGGACGGGGCCAGGCCGGGCGCCACATGCAGCACCTCACTCCGGCATCAGCCCGCTGGGAGGCGTGCTGCCGCCCGGCACTGGCGGGCTCGGCGTCTGTCGGTTCTCCGCCGGGCGTGCATGGAGCGAATCGCTGCGGCTGGGTGCGGCCGCGGCGGGAACATTGCCGCTCATCGAGCGGACATAGGCGGCGATCTCCCAGATCTGCGGGTCGGGAATGCGTCCGCGGAAGGAGGGCATGCCGTTCGGGCGGCCTTCCCGGATGGCGGCGACGATGTTCTCGATCGAGCCGCCATAGATCCACTTGTCGTCCATCAGCGGCGGCCCGGAATCGCCGCCGCCGTTCGCATGGCAGCCGTTGCAGTTGAACCATTTGTACAGGGTCTTGCCCTGGCTCAGATGGTAGGCGTTGGTCTCGTAGTCCCGGCCCTTGCCGCTGGTCTCGACCACCGGGGCGGCCGGTCCCGCGGTGATGGTGCTGAGCGCCACCCTCTCATCCGTCTCGGCGACCGCGGCAGGGTCCGGCCGGACCTCGCGCTCTTCCCGCTGGCAGGGGCCGGCACCGCATAGGACGATCAGGAGTGGGGCCAGATAGGGGGCGCGCATCGCGTTCAGGGCTCCGCCGCTTCCGGCACTAGCGCAGCACCGGGCACGCCATAGGCGGCGAGGATGGCGCCAATCTCGGCCCGGTGGCGGTGCAGCGCGCCGGCGATCTCGTGCCAGAGCTCCAGGTCTTCCTTGCGCACGCCCATCGAGATGTCGAAGCGCATGGGCAGGATCGGGCCATCAACCTCGGGCTGGACGGGCCTCACCCGCAGGGGCGGGGTCTGGCGGGCGGCGAAATAGCCGGCGGTGGGACCCCAGACGATCGCGACGTCTATCTCGCCCTGGCCCACCGCGTCCACGATCCGGGCCGGCGGGTTGGGCTGACTATAGTCGCCATAAAGCGTGTAGCCGCGCACGTTGCCGACGATGCCGCGCCTTGCGAGCGCATGGGCCGGCGGGGTGTTGGCGCCGTCGTCGCCGACGAGTTGGAGCCCAATCTTGAGGTGGCGCAGCGCCGGGTCGTCCAGCGAGATGATCTCCGGCCGGTCCGGGCGGGTCACGAAGACATAGGACGAGCGGTAATAAGGCGGGGTGACCTTCACCATTTCGGCGGCACTGGGCAGGCCGGCCACCAGATCGCATTCGCGGGCGAGCAGGGTGTTGCGCAGGAAGCCGCGCCGCTGCGCCCACCAGGTGTAGGAGACGGTGGCGCCGAGATCCTTCGCCAGGAGCTCGACGATCCGATTCTCGAACCCTTCCTCCCGCTCGTTGGAGAAGGGCAGGTTGTTCGGGTCGCTGCACACCCTGAGTTCGCGCGCCTGCGCGGTGGCAGCGGCCAACAGCATCAGCAGGCCGGCCAGCACCGGCCTAAGGGAGCTTGAACACATAGAGCGTTCCTCCCTTGGTGGTGGCATCCGGGAAGTCGCGCATCGCGTTGACGAAGCCCTTGGCCGCCGTGCCGTCGCGCACGTCCAGGTCGGCGGCGACGACCGAACCGGCCCAGCCGCCGACCCCGGACAGGATCGCCACGTACTGGTGGCCGTCCGGACCGCGATAGGTGGTGGGCTGGCCGATGATCCCGGAAGCGGTCTTGAACTGCCACAGGACCTTGCCGGCCCTGGCGTCGACCGCTTTGAACCAGCCGTCCATGGTCCCGTAGAAGACCAGCCCGCCCGCGGTGGTGATCGCACCGCTCCAGACCGGGAACTTCTCCGGAATCTCCCAGACCGGCTTCGCATTCGCCACATCCCAGGCGGCCAGCACGCCGCGATGGCCGCCTGGGCCCGGATACATCCGGACTTCGGCGCCAACATAGGGAGTGCCGGCGATGTAGCTGACGCTCTCGACCTGCCAGTCCATGCACAGATTGTTGTGCGGGATGTAGAGCAGCCCGGTCTGGTGCGAGAAGGAGGACGGGTTCCAGTCCTTGGCCCCCGGCGCGGTCGGGCAGATGTCGCGGACCACCCGGTTCATCTGCGGCGCCTTCTCCGGCACATAGTTCAGCCGGCCGGTCTTCAGGTCCACCCCGCGCGTGGCGGTCAGATGGTGGAACGGCTCCGCGGACAGAACCTCGCCGGTGGTGCGGTCGAGCACGTAGACATGGCCGTTGCGCTCTGGCCGGACCAGCACCTTGCGCGGCTGCCCCTGCCAGGTCAGATCCAGCAGGATGTTCTCGTTGATCCCGTCCCAGTCGTACAGGTCATGCGGGCTGAACTGGTAGAACCAGCGCGCGGCACCGCTGTCGGCATCCCGGGCGAAGATGCCCGCCGTCCATTTGTTGTCGCCCGGCCGCAACTCGGCGTTCCATGGGCCGGGATTGCCGGTGCCGTGGTAGAGCAGGTTAAGGTCGGGGTCGAAGGACAGCCAGCCCCAGACATTGCCGCCACCCTGCTGCCAGGCATCCGGCGGCCAAGTGGTGACACCCAGGTCCACCCCCTGGTCCATCGCGTAGAACGGCTTGAACTCGGGACCGATCAGGACGTCCTTGTCCGGACCGGTATTATAGGCCTTCCAGACCGTGCTGCCGTCCTCCGCGCTGAGCGCCTGGATCCAGCCGCGCACGCCATACTCGCCGCCGGAATTGCCGGCATAGACCTTATCCCTGGCAACCAGCGGCGCCATGGTGAGGGTTTCGCCGGTGTTGATGTCGCCCACCCGGACCTTCCAGACTTCGCCGCCGGTCGCGGCGTCGACCGCCACGACATGGCCGTCCAGCGTGGTGTAGAAGATCCTGCCATCGGCATAGGTCGGCCCGCGATTGACCACATCGCAGCAGGCGACACCCTGCGCCGCGGCGGCAGGCTTCGGCTCGTAGCGCCATTTCATCGGCGCGCCGGGTTTGGTCAGATCGAGCGCATAGAGAATGTTCGGGTAGGGCGTGACCAGGTACATGGTGTCGCCCACCACCAGCGGCGCCGACTCCTGCCCCCGGTTCACCCCGGTGGAGAAGGTGAACGCCACGGTCAGCCGGGCGACGTTCCCGGTGTCGATCTCGTCGAGTTCGCTGTAGCGCGTGTTGGCGTGGTTCTTGGCCGGCGCCGTCCACTGGCCATCGTCCGGCGGCGCTGCCGAGGCCGGGGGCACAGGCATGGTGGAACTGTCCTGCGCGGCAACCGGCGGAGCCGTGCCCACAACGACGGCCACCGCCTACAGTGCGAGCCGGAACAGCATGCGCAGGCACCACCAGATCGGAGGATCTTCTACTTCAACATTCTTCCCCGCCGGTTGTTCCCGGCAGTGGCCATCCTCCCGCCACGACCGTGAGAGCGCGCCCGGATTGCGCGGTGAATGTCCGCGTACAGCACGGCCGAGCCATAGAAGTTCATCAGGCTGCGGTTGATGTGGAGCAAATCACACCAATCAAGCCGAAATTATGAACGCCGCTATCTTAGGAACCTCGCGTGCACCGGTCTATTTCTCGGGCAGTCGAGGCTCTTCGAGCATGAAGGAGACAATCATGGTGGTACTGAGCCCAGAGGCCGTCCGCTCGATCTTCGTCGACGGCCTGCGCAACGCCCATGCGCTGGAGAACCAGGCCCTGTCGATCATGAACCGGCAGTTGGACCGGCTGGAGAAATATCCGGAGGTGGCGCAGCGGCTGCGCAGCCATGTCGAGGAGACCAACGGTCAGATCGGCCGGCTGCAGCAAATCCTTGAATCCCTGAACGAGTCCCATTCGACTATGAAGGACCTGGGCGCCTCGTTCATGGGTAACATGGCGGCACTGGGCCACACGGTGGCCGGCGACGAGATCCTGAAGAACTCGTTCGCGAACTTCGCGTTCGAGAACTACGAGATCGCCGCCTACAAGTCGCTGATCGAGATCGCCCAGCGCGGTGGTTTCCAGAACGCCATTCCGCTGCTGGAAGCGTCCCTGAAGGAGGAGCAGGCCATGGCGGCCTGGATGGACCAGAACCTGTCCGCCGTCACCGACCGCTATCTGCAGCTCAGCATTGCCGGCGCCGACGCCAGCCACTGAAGAAAGCGGCCGCCGGCGCTTCGGCGCCGGCGGTCTGCGCCTCGTGTGCGAAGCCTCAGGCAGGTAGCCTGACGGTCAGTGCGCCGCCTGGAGCGGACGGGCTGCCGCCATCGCGGCGACGATGGCGTGGGCTGGCACCGGCTTGGTGAAGCAAGGCACATCCCGATAGGTATAGGGGAGGACGGCCGGGTCGTAGCCGGTCGCGAACAGGAAGGGCACGCCATGTTCGGCCAGCGTGTCCGCCACCGGAAAGCTGAGCTGCCCCATCAGGTTCACGTCCAGGATCGCCCCGTCGATCGCCCCGGACCGGGCGATCTGGTTCGCCTGGCGCAGGTCGCTGGCTGGGCCGACGACCTCGGCGCCGGCGCGCTCCAGCGCCTGGACGATATCGTCCGCCGCGAAGAAATCGTCTTCCGCAACTAGGATGCGCCGGCCCCGCAAGGGGGCGCTGCGTCGTTCGATAGCCATGTTCCACCCGGACTCCCGCCAGCCGGGCGTTTAACGTGCCAGAGACGCAGAGGTTCCTTCGACATGGTTTCTGCCGGCAAGCGCCCGAGGAAGACGGGGTCTTTCCAGCCGTGGCATGAATGCTGGGCCGGACAGGTTCCAGTTCACCCGCCCTTTGGTCATGGACGGCCAGAAAGCTCGAGCGAGGCTCTAGCGCAAGGTCGGTGCCGCGGCCGCCTGGGCGCCTGGCTTGCCGGCGGGTGGCGTCGTATCGAAGCGCACCGTGCTCCCGGGACTCAGTGAGCGGGTCTCGCTCCCCACCCTGATCGTGATCGGCGGGCTCGCTACCGGGTCGCTCACGATCTCCAGGCAGTCCTCCCTGATGTCGACCCTGAGCGAATGGCCGCGATAGCGGAGCTGGAACCTGAGCCGGTCCAGTTCGTCGGGAAGCCTGGGCTCGAACCAGAGCTCGTCGCCGCGCAGGTCCAGGCCCGAATAGCAGCGCTGCAGGAGGTCGACCGTTCCGGCCATCGCGCCGAGATGGACGCCCTCGGCGGTGGTACCGCCCTGGACGTCCTCGATGTCGCTGCGCAGCGCCTCGCGGAATAGCGCCCAGGAATCGCGACGGGAAGAGCGGGCCAGTACCCAGGCATGGACGACGCTGCTGAGCGTCGATCCATGCGAGGTCCGCTGGAGGTAGTAGTCGATGTTCTTCCGGATCATCGAGCCGTCGAACGCATAGCCGAGCCTGGCGAAGGTCGCGGCCAGCGAGTCGTGGGAAAACAGGTAGAACAGCATCAGCACGTCGGCCTGCTTCGACAGCTTGTACCGGTTCGGCGTGTCGTTCTCGGCCTCCAGGACCAGGTCGAGGCGCATGATGTTGCCGTAGCGCTGGCGGTAGCCCTCCCAGTCGAATTCCTCGAGTTGCTCGTAGCCCTCGAACTGGCTGATGATGCCGTCATCGTGGAAGGGCACGAACATCTTCCGGCTGATCTCGTCCCAGCGGGCCAGCTCCGCCCCGTCCAGCCGTAGCGTGTCGCAGAGCACGCGGCAGCGCTCGTCGGGGAGGATGTCGAACAGGCGCAGGGCGCATTCCAGGCACCAGGCGGCCATGACGTTGGTGTAGGCGTTGTTGTCCAGGCCGGGCGTGGCGCTGCCGGGATAGGCGTCGTGGAATTCGTCTGGGCCCACCACGCCGCGGATCTCGTAGCGGCCGCGCCCGGCGTTCCACTCGGCGATGCTGCTCCAGAACCGCGCGATCTCGAGCATCAGCTCGGCGCCGGAGATGTAGAGGAACTCGAGGTCGGCGGTCGCCTGGTAATAGTGCCAGATATTGTAGACGATGGCCGCGTTGACGTGCCGCTGCAGATGCGAGTTGTCGCGGATCCAGCCCCCGGAGCGGGGATTGAAGTACATCGTGTCGGTCTCTTCCCGACCATTGCTGCCGCTCTGCCAGGGGAACATGGCGCCGCGATAGCCGGCCTCCCGTGCTGCCCAGCGCGCTTCCGGCAGGCGG
>NZ_WUJP01000715.1 GCF_009806515.1 Geminicoccus flavidas
CGCCAGCGATACATCAGGAGCGACCGGGTCAGCCTGGGCAGGCGCAGGATGAGGTAGGGGAAAATGAAGAGCTCGTCCCAGAAGATGTGGCCGCGATAGCCTTCGCCGGTCCAGCCGCGCGCCGGAACACCCACGTCGAGCTCGAACGCATTCGGCGAGGCGGTCTGCAGGATGTGGAAGAGGTGCAGCCGGACGATCCGGTGCGTGCTGTCGTCCGATTCGCCCTCCACCTGCAGGAATTCCAGGTCGCAGAACCGCCAGATCTGCACCCAGGCGAAGGCGTGCTGGCGGAGCAGGACGGCGAAGCGCTCGGCGCGCGTCACGGCGGTCACCGCGTCCGTCCCGGGTTCGGTGATGGCACGGTCGCGCGAGGTGTAGATC
>NZ_WUJP01000716.1 GCF_009806515.1 Geminicoccus flavidas
GGGCTCGAAGGCCTGGCCGTGCCGGTAGAGCCGGGTGCGGGCGGCCTGCACCATGCGGATGCGCGACTGCCTGGTCTGCGCTTCGAGGACGATCACATCCGCGGCGGAAGCCGCGGCGTCCAAGACCTCGATATGTCGGCCGTCAAAGGGCCGGTAGCGCAGCACGCCCGCGTTGGTGACGCGGCCATCCAGCGCGGAACATACCGTAACCAGCCCCGACCAGTTCTCCGCGACGACCCGGACCTGGATGCCGGCCAGGTGCTTCTCGCGCATATGGACGAAGCGGCGCTCCTCCAGGCGGGTCACCCGGCCACGGCTGTCGCGGAAGCGCACGATCCGGCGGTAGAGGCCGCGCCGCAAGTCCAGCTCCTGCCGGTACTGGACGATCTCGGTGCCGCCCTTGGTGTCGAGCCAGCCGGGTGCCCCGTTGGCCGGGCGGACCGTGATCGGCAGCCAGTTCGGCCAGTTGACCAGATCCTCGTGCTCGACCGGGCGGCCGGAGATCCCGGAGACCTGCCGGTTGTAGCCGCCGGCCAGATAGGTGCCGGGATAATGCACGCCGTCGGCCACCGATTCCGCCGCGGCACCCCGCGTCCCGACATAGCCGTTGCCCAGGGCGAAGAGCGCTTCTCGCCGCCCCTCGACGGCCGGATCGAAGCTTTCATAGGAAAGGATCCAGGGACCGGCCTCGATCTCGTCGAGCAGGCCGTCGCAGGGTACCGGTGTCCCCCACGGGATGGCCGGGATCCGAGGCAAGGTCGGTGCTTGCGTTGGCCCGTGCGCGTGGCCTGTCTCCCGCACCCTGATCTGCGCGAGGTCCGAGATCACCACATCGGCCCCGTGCGCCTTCAATGCCTGCGGATCCCCGTTCCGATTCACGCCGACGATCAGGCCGAACCCGCCGGCCTGCCCGGCCTCCACGCCGGCGAGCGCGTCCTCCACGACCATGACCCGGGCAGGATCACAGCCGAGCTGTCGGGCGGCCTCGAGGAAAGTGTCCGGCGTCGGCTTGCCACGCAGGCGCATCGCTTCCCGGGTGAGGCCGTCGACCCGGACATCGAAGAGCTCGGCGATCCCGGCGGCCTGCAGGACCGCCGCACAGTTTTTGCTGGCGGAAACGACGGCGGTCCGGATGCCGGCCGCGCGCAGCCGGTGGAGGAGCTCCGCCGCGTGCGGATAGGCCTCGACGCCATCCCGCTTCAGGAGCTCGGTGAACAGGGCGTTCTTCCGGCGGCCCAGCCCCTGGACCGTGTCCTGGTCCGGCCCATCGTCCGCGCTGCCCTCAGCGAGACGGTAGCCCCGGGATTCCAAGAAGGCCCTGATCCCGTCGTCGCGCGGCCGGCCGTCGACATGGCGGCAATAGTC
>NZ_WUJP01000717.1 GCF_009806515.1 Geminicoccus flavidas
GTCCCAGTCGAAGGGAACGAAGGTCCGCCCATCCCGGGCTGCACGTCGCTCGAGAACGCGGTCGAACACCTGCTTCCAGGCAGCCTCGTGCACCACGGCCGTCTTGGTGAGCACGCCGTCGAGATCGAACGCGACGCCATCGAAGCGTTCAGGCGTGACCTCTATCTCTGCGGGACCAGCCGGGCCGCCGGACATTGGCTGTCTCCGATGGATGGCAAGCGGGAAGGGCGACCTGCGGGTTCCTCTGACCCGGCGGCCCGAGAACCGCCCCGCACTCCGTTCGGGTCTACCGACCGGTGTTGCCGCCGTCGATCATCCGTTCCGGACTTCGGCAAAGCACCCACCCGTTCCGGCCACCGGCCGGACAGCCCGCAGCGCTCACCAGCGGGCGGCTCCTCCGCGTCGCGCTCATGCGGCAGCGCGGCAAAACCAGGCCGTCATCGACGCAAGGCGGGAGAGGCGGTACCGTCCCCTCGTCGAGATCCTAAAGGACCGGCTCGGCCAGAGCTCTCCATCCAGCAAGCCGGCCAGCGTCACGAACAATATCGGGATCACGATCGGCCGGCTCATGCCGCCCTGGAGCGACATCCCATCGCACCTGCTGGAGAAGATGACGATGTCAGGCTGGACAGGCGAAGCATGCCAGATCCTGATGCTCGGGTGAATTGCGGAACATCCTGAACGATGACCAATGCCAGGAAGTGGTTGTTGCGGGGCGGCATTGCGCTGGTCGTGCTCGCTGTCCTCTTTGGCGCCTATCGATGGCTGCAGCCAGACGGCCTGCCCGAGGGGATCGCCAGCGGCAATGGCCGAATCGAGGCCACAGAGATCGACATCGCCACGAGGACCCCGAGCCGGGTCGAGGCCATGCTGGTAAACGAGGGTGATTTCGTCACGGCCGGCCAGGTGCTCGCCCGCATGGACACGGCGGTGCTGCGCGCGCAGCTTCGCGAGGCTGAGGCCCAGCTCCAGCAGGCGGTCATCGGCGTCGGCACGGCGCAGAGCCTGGTGGTGCAGCGCAAGGCCGAGCATGAGGCGGCGGTGGCCACCGTGGCGCAGCGCGAAGCGGAAACGGAGGGAGCCGAGCGGCGTCTGGCCCGCTCGGAGGAACTGGCCAGGCGCGGCACCGGTGCCATCCAGGTGATGGACGATGACCGGGCGAGCTTCGAGGCCGCGCGGGCGGGCGCCAGCGCGGCGAAGGCACAGGTCGCGGCGGCGGAGGTCGCCATTAAGGTGGCCGAGGCCCGGATCGTGGACGCCGAGGCGGCGGTCAGTGCGGCGAAGGCGACGATCGAGCGGATCCAGGCGGACATCGACGACAGCGAGCTGAAGTCGCCGCGCGACGGCCGCGTGCAGTATCGGGTGGCGCAGCCGGGCGAGGTGCTGCCGGCCGGCGGCACCGTGCTCAACCTGGTTGACCTCGGCGACGTCTACATGACCTTCTTCCTGCCCACCGAAGCGGCCGGCCGCGTCACGCTCGGCACCGAGGTGCATCTGGTGCTGGATGCGGCTCCCCAATATGTCGTCCCGGCCAACGCCACCTTCGTGGCCGACGTCGCCCAGTTCACGCCCAAGACCGTGGAAACGGCCGACGAACGCCAGAAGCTGATGTTCCGAGTCAAGGCGCGGATCCCCCCGGAGCTCCTGCAGAAATACATCCAGGACGTGAAGACCGGCCTGCCGGGCATGGCCTACATCAAGCTCGACCCCGAGGCCGAGTGGCCGGACGGGCTGCAGGTCAACGTGCCGCTATGAGCCATCCGGATGGGCCGGTCGCCACGGCTGGGCGCGATGCAGCCCCGGTCGTGCGCCTGACGGGCGTCAGCCAGCGCTATCGGAAGACCGTGGCCCTGGACGCCGTCAGCCTCGACATCCCGTCCGGCTGCATGGTCGGCCTGATCGGCCCGGACGGCGTTGGCAAGTCCAGCCTGCTCTCGCTGGTCGCCGGCGCGCGTGCGGTGCAGGCCGGAAAGGTGGAGGCGCTGGGCGGCGACATGGCCGATTCTCAGCACCGCCGGGCCGTCTGCACGCGCATCGCCTACATGCCGCAGGGCCTGGGCAGGAATCTCTACGCGACCCTGTCGGTGGCGGAGAACCTGGAGTTCTTCGGCCGGCTGTTCGGGCAGGGCCAGGCCGAGCGGCAGCGCCGGATCGCCGATCTGACCGAAAGCACCGGGCTCAGTCCGTTCCTGGACCGGCCGGCCGGCAAGCTGTCCGGCGGGATGAAGCAGAAGCTGGGCTTGTGCTGCGCGCTGATCCACGACCCGGACCTGCTGATCCTGGACGAGCCGACAACTGGCGTCGACCCGCTGTCCCGCCGCCAGTTCTGGGAGCTGATCGACCGCATCCGGCAGGCGCGGCCCGGCATGAGTGTGGTGGTGGCCACTGCCTACATGGACGAGGCGGCGGGCTTCGACTGGCTGGTGGCGATGGATGGCGGGCGCGTGCTTGCCACCGGCACCACCGCGGAGCTGCTCGCGCGCACTGGCGCGCCTGCCCTGGAAGAGGCGTTCGTTGCCCTGCTGCCCAAGGAGAAGCGGCAGGGCTACCGGGAGGTGGTGGTCCCGCCCAGGGAAAGGGGCGGGGCGGCGGAGGTCGCCATCGAGGCCAGGGGCCTGACCATGCGCTTTGGCGACTTCACCGCGGTCGACGATGTGAGCTTCCGGATCGAGCGGGGCGAGATCTTCGGCTTTCTCGGCTCCAATGGCTGCGGCAAGTCGACCACCATGAAGATGCTGACCGGCCTCCTGCAGCCGACCGAGGGGCAGGCTTGGCTGTTCGGCCATGAGGTCGACGCGAACGACCTCGAGACGCGCCGGCGGGTCGGCTACATGAGTCAGGCCTTCTCGCTCTACCGCGAGCTGACGGTGCGGCAGAACCTGGAACTGCACGCCCGCCTCTTTCAGATGCCGGAGCAGGAGATCCCCGGGCGCATCGCCGAGAGTGCCGCTCGCTTCGGCCTCGATGACGTCATCGACACGCTGCCGGCCGCCCTGCCGCTCGGTCAGCGCCAGCGCCTGTCGCTGGCCGTGGCGATGATCCACCAGCCAGCGATGCTGATCCTGGACGAGCCCACTTCCGGCGTCGATCCGGTGGCGCGAGCCGGCTTCTGGCGGATCATGATCGACCTGGCGCGGCAGGACCGGGTCACGATCTTCATCTCGACCCATTTCATGAACGAGGCCGAGCGCTGCGACCGCATATCCCTGATGCATGCCGGCCGGGTGCTGGTCAGCGACACGCCGCAGGCCCTGGTCGAGAAGCGGGGGGCGGCCTCGCTCGAGGATGCGTTCGTCGCCTATCTGGAAGATGCCGTCCAGGAGCGCGCGGCGGAAAGCCCGGGACAGGCCGTGCCGGGCCCCACTGCCGCGATGCCGGCGCCCCAGGAAGAGGCGCCCCGCCGGCAGCGCTCCTTCGATCCGCGGCGCATGTTCAGCTACAGCCGGCGCGAGGCGCTGGAGCTGCGCCGCGATCCCATCCGCCTGACGCTGGCGGTGCTGGGCAGCGTCATCCTGATGTTCGTGATGGGCTATGGCATCAGCATGGACGTGGAGGACCTGACCTTCGCCGTGCTGGACCGCGACCAGACCACGACCAGTCGGAACTACACGCTGGAACTCGCGGGCTCCCGCTACTTCATCGAGCAGCCGCCGATCACCGACTACGAGGACCTGGACCGGCGCATGCGCGCCGGCGAGATCAGCCTGGCCATCGAGATCCCGCCAGGCTTCGCCCGTGACATCGCGCGTGGCCGCCCGGTCCAGATCGGTGCCTGGATCGATGGCGCCATGCCGGCGCGCGCCGAGACGGTGCGGGGCTATGTGCAGGGGATGCATGCCTTGTGGCTGTCCGATCGGGTGGCCGCGCCAGCTCCGGTCAATATCGAGACCCGGTTCCGCTACAATCCCGACCTCGAGAGCCTGGTGGCGATGGTGCCGGCCGTGATCCCGCTCCTGCTCCTGCTGCTGCCGGCGATGCTGACGGCCCTCAGCGTGGTGCGCGAGAAGGAGCTGGGCTCGATCGTCAACCTCTATGTCACGCCGACCACGAAGCTGGAGTTCCTCTTGGGCAAGCAGTTGCCCTACGTGGTGCTCGCCATGCTCAACTTCCTGCTGCTGACGCTGATCGCCGTTACCCTGCTCGGCATTCCCCTGACCGGCAGCTTCTGGACCCTGGCCCTGGGCGCGCTGCTCTACTGCTTCGCCGCGACCGCCATGGGCCTGCTGATCTCGTCCTTCATGCGCAGCCAGATCGCCGCGATCTTCGGGACGGCCATCGTGACGATGATGCCGGCACTCCAGTTCTCCGGCCTGCTCGACCCGGTCTCCTCGCTGGAGGGTGCCGGCGCGGTGGTGGGCCAGGTCTTCCCCACCACCCACTTCCTGACCATCTCGCGCGGGGTCTTCTCGAAGGCCCTCCAGTTCGGCGACCTGTCGGGGGCGTTCATCCCGCTGCTGATCGCCGTGCCGGTCCTGACGGGTTTATGCGTGCTGCTCCTGAAGAAGCAGGATGGCTGAGCCATGCGCCTGGCCAACATCCTGCACCTGGGCATCAAGGAGCTGTGGAGCCTCGCCCGCGACCCGATGATGCTGCTGCTGATCGTCTATGCGTTCAGCTATGCGATCTATTCAGGGGGCACGGCGGTGCCGGAGACGCTCAACAAGGCGGCGATCGCGGTGGTTGACGAGGACCGCTCGCCCCTGTCCGCCCGCATTACGAGCGCCTTCTACCCGCCCTACTTCCTCCAGCCGGAACTGATCACGACCGCGGAGATGGACGCGCGAATGGATGCGGGCCTGGACACGTTCGCCCTGGACATTCCGCCGGACTTCCAGCGCGACCTCCTGGACGGGCGCCGGCCGACCCTCCAGCTCAATGTGGACGCCACCCGCATGAGCCAGGCCTTCACCGGCAGCGGCTATATCCAGACCATCGTCCTGGACGAGGTGACGACGTTCATCCAGCGCTACCGCGCAAGCTCGACGCCGCCGGTCGACCTGGCGCTGCGGGCCAGATTCAACCCTACCCTGGACAAGTCCTCGTTCGGCGGGGTGGTCCAGGTGATCAACAACGTCACCATGCTCTCGATCGTGCTCACCGGCGCCGCCCTGATCCGCGAGCGCGAGCACGGCACCATCGAGCATCTCCTGGTGATGCCGGTGACGCCGTTCGAGATCATGACGAGCAAGATCTGGTCGATGGCCCTGGTCGTGCTGGGAGCCTGCGCCTTCGCCCTCCTCTTCATCGTGCAGGGTCTGCTGGCCGTGCCGATTGAAGGCTCGATCACGCTGTTCCTGGCCGGGGCCACGCTGCATCTGCTGGCGACCACCTCGCTCGGCATCTATCTGGCCACGATCGCGCGCTCGATGCCCCAGTTCGGCCTCCTGCTGATCCTGGTGATGCTGCCGCTGCAGATGCTTTCCGGCGGCTCCACGCCCCGGGAAAGCATGCCCGAATTCGTCCAGTACGTGATGCTGGCCGCACCCACGACCCATTTCGTCATGTTCGCCCAGGCGATCCTGTATCGCGGCGCCGGGCTGGCGGTGGTCTGGCCACAATTCCTGGCGCTGATCCTGATCGGCTCGGTCCTGTTCGCCCTGGCGCTCCGGCGCTTTCGCGACACCCTGAGCGGTGCCGGCTG
>NZ_WUJP01000718.1 GCF_009806515.1 Geminicoccus flavidas
ACACCATCCCACCATTCGCGGCCCGATTTCCACAGGAGGTCCCATGTCAGCCAACCTGCTCGATTTCACCGGCGAGGTGCCGAGAGCATCGAGATGATCGAGCGCGCCGGCGGTATAGGGACGTTTGTGCGGACCGACGTCGTAGATGCCGGCCAGGTGGAGGCCCTGGTGGCCTGGACCGTCGAGGCCCATGGCGGCCTGCACTGCGCCTTCGACAATGTCTGCGTGCTTCCGCCAACCTGGCCGCTCGCCGAGCTGGACGAGGCGACCTTCGACCAGGTCGTGGCAAAGCCCGATGACCAGGCGCTGGCTCGATGATTCGCCCATGTGCCGGAGCGTGCCGGCCGGCCCGCTGCTCGGCCGGAGGAGATGACCGGGTGGTTCTCTATCTGTGCTCGCTGCTCGCCTCGTCTGCGACCAAGCAGACCTTCATCATCGATGGCGGCCAGACCGCCTGCTGAACCGCGCACCAGGCCTCCCTCCGCCTGTTCTCGGCTGCAGGAAGGAACGAGGGCTCCGCGAGATCAGGTGGGAGGGAAGAACGATGCTCGGGTGGATCGCCCGTGTCATCATGGAAATGGCGGACGTGATCACCGGATGGTTCTTCGCCAGGGACTGGCCGGCATCATCGCCCGCTACGCCGAGGACGGCATCGGCACCGTCAATGACGTACCCGCACGGGTCTCCCCGGTGTGCCAGCTCTCCGATGCGGTGATCTCGGTCGTCCTGACGTCGAGCTTCAGTCCAGAGGAGGTGGCGCGGTCTGTCGAGATCGCCCGGTGTCTCGGCGACGCTGCGCGCGGCGCCCGCGTCATCTGCTCGGCCGGTCTGGAGCTGACGCTGGTCGCGCCAGCCAGCTGAACGAGGCCTGTCGATCAAGTCCGACATCATGTCCTATGCCGCCGCCATGCCGCTGATGCGCGCTGCCGGTGGTCGGCTGACGACGCTCGGGAACCGCGATGCGCTGGATGTCGACCTCGAGAAGGTCGCGACCAACGGCCTGATCCACGACGAGCTCCTGGACTGCCTGCGCGGCTGCTGAGGCCGACGGCTCCTACGGACCAGCCTCTGCAGCGATCATCGGGTTCAGGCCTGCAGGATCGCCAGGCGGCCGGGATCCCAGGATGCCCAGACCGTGTCGCCGACAAGCGCCTCGATGGCGGCGGGATCGGGGGATGCCTTCAGCCCGGCGTTGCCGCCCGGCTCGTCCTGGGCCTCCAGGTCCAGGTCGATCCGGCTGCCCTTGAAGACACGGCGCACGATTCGCATCCGCAGCGCGTTCGCCTGGTCAGGCCGTTCGCTCGTGAGCCGGATGCTCTCCGGCCGGAGCGCCGCCTCGACGGCCGTGCGGCCGCCCAGCGACTCGACGCTGCCGGCGGCGCGCAGGAGGATGCCGTTCCAGTCCAGCACGACCCGCCCGTCCTCGCTGCCGCGGACCTGGCAGGCGAACAGGTTGGTCTCGCCGATGAAGTCGGCGACGAACCGGCTGCGCGGCTGGTGGTAGAGCTCCTCCGGCGTGCCGTCCTGCTCGATCCGCCCGGCATTCATCACGATGATCCGGTCGGACATGGTCAGCGCCTCCTCCTGGTCGTGGGTGACGAACAGGAAGGTCTTGCCGGTGCGCTGCTGCAGGGCCTTCAGCTCGATCTGGACCTGGCCGCGCAGCTTGGCGTCGAGCGCGCCCAGCGGCTCGTCGAGCAGGAGCAGCTTGGGCTCGCGGGCCAGTGCCCTCGCCAGCGCCACGCGCTGGCGCTGGCCGCCAGAGAGCTGGTCCGGCATCCGGTCGCGGAAGCTGCCGAGCTGGACCAGCTCCAGGAGCTCGCCCACCCGCGCGTCGATCGCGCCCAGGCCAAGGCCCTGCAGCTCCAGGCCGAAGGCGATGTTGCTCGCGACGGTCATGTGCGGGAACAGGGCATAGTCCTGGAAGACCATGTTCACGTCGCGCCGGTTGGGCGGCAGGCGGGTGACGTCCTCCCCGGCCAGCAGGATGCGGCCCTCGTCCGGCGTCTCGAAGCCGCCCAGCATGCGCAGCGTGGTCGACTTGCCGCAGCCCGACGGTCCCAGCAGGGTGACGAACTCGCCCTGGGCGATGTCCAGGTCCAGGCGGTCGACCGCCACGTTCCTGCCAAAGCGCTTGGTGACGTCGGTGAAGCGCGCGATGGTGCTCTGGCGGTGCATCAGCTTCTGGTTCCCTTGAGCCGGCGGGTGGCGCGTTCCGCCCACAGGCCGAGTGCTGCGGTCACGACCAGGACCACGGTTGAGATCGCGTTGATGGCAGGCGACATGCCCGAGCGCAGCTCGGCGAAGATCAGCACCGGCAGGGTCGGCTGGTAGCCGCCCAGGAAGAAGGCGCGCACGAAGTCGTCGAAGCTGAGCAGCATGCAGAAGATCGAGGCTCCCAGGAGGGAGGGGAACAGGAAGGGCAGGGTGACGCGCAGGAACGCCACCAGGCTGTCGGCACCCAGGTCACGCGCGGCCTCGACTTGGCTGCGCGGCATGGCGCCCAGGCGCGAGAGCACCATCAGCGCCACGAACGGCACGTTGTGGATGGTGAGGCCCAGGATGATGGCACCGGTGCCGGGCTCCAGCCCGATGGCGCGGATGAAGATCCGCATGGAGATGGCCGAGATCACGCCTGGGATGACCGCGGGCAGGCACATCACGGCGAACACCAGGGCCCGGCCCCAGAACCTGGCGGGTCCCAGGAACACCGCGCACCAGGTGCCGATGACCAGCGAGAGTGCGGTGGACACAATCGAGATCAGCAGGGTGTAGCCGAAGGCGTGGAGAACCGCGGTGTCTTGGAAGACCTGGAGATACCAGCGCGTGGTCCAGGCATTGATCGGAAAGCCGATGAAGTTGCTGTCCTTGAAGCCCATGACCACCATCAGGGCCAAGGGCAGGAACAGGTAGACGATGAACGCCCAGTAGAAGGTGGTGAGGGCGATCTGACTGGGGCGCATCATCCGAGCAGGCTCCCGCTGCGCCGGCCGAGCAGCCGGAGGAACAGGCCGACCGTGACCAGCGAGGCCAGCAGCATGATGGTCGAGAAGGCGGCACCCTCCGGCCACTTGTCGCCGGCGACGTGGAAGAAGCCTGCGATCGTCTCGGCGAACACGGTGGTGCTGGGGCCGCCCAGTAGGACCGGGGTGGCGTAGTAGCCGGTCGAGATCAGGAAGACGAGCACGCAGCCGGACGCGATCCCGTCCTTGGACAAGGGCAGGGTGACCCGCCGGAATCGCGTCCAGGATCCGGCGCCGAGGTCGGCGGCGGCTTCCAGATAGTTGCGCGGGATCTTCTCGAGCGAGGCGTAGAGCGGCAGCAGCATGTAGAGCGAGGTCAGGTAGACCAGGCCCATGCCGAGCGAGAAGCCGGTATACATGAACGGGATCGGCCGGCTGGTCAGGCCCAATCCCATCAGCACGATGTTGAGGAAGCCGCGATTCCCCAACAGGATCATGATCGCATAGGTGCGCACGATCTCGCCGACCCAGAAGGGGACCAGCAGGAGCAGGAGGAACAGCATCTGCCGGCTGGGACGGAGCTTCTTCGCCAGGAAATAGGCGATCGGGTACATCAGCGAGAGCGTCAGCAGCGTGTAGCAGGTCGAGTAGACGAAGGTCCGCACGAACGGGGTGATGTAGTTCGGCGCCTGGAAGAACAGCAGGTAGTTCTCCAGCGTCACATCAGGGACGCGGCCCGCGCTGGGCGGGTAGGAATCCAGGAAGCTGATCCGGATCATGGTCAGGATCGGCCCGAGATGGGTCCCGAACATCCAGATCAAGGCCGGCACGGCCAGGAGCCAGAACCGGCGGCGGTCCGAGGACAGCAGCAGGTCGCTGGCCCGCTGGTAGGCCGGATTGGCGGTCAGGCGCGTCCAGAAGCTGCGGGTGCCGTCCTGGGGCCGGATGAGGGCAGCGTCGTTCCCGGTACGCTCGCTGGTCGTGGCCATGGGCCGTCCTTGCTGAGGGAAAAGGCCTGCCCTCGCGAGGACGGGCAGGCCGGTGCGGCCGATCCTTTAGCGCCGGCCCGGCGCCGAGTGAATGTCAGGCGGCCTTGATTTCTTCGACCGCGGGGTCGACCAGGCTGTATTTCAGCTGGTCGGCCTCGGTGTTGAAGAAGGTCAGGCGCGACAGTTCCTCCTGGCTCAGCGAGGAGGCGCGGCGCTCGAGGTCGTTCAGGCCATCGGCGGCACCGTCGATGGTCGAGAGGTAGCCGGACGAGCGAGTCATCGCGGTGCCGACCTCGGGCGAGCCCAGGATCGCGTTCAGGAGCTGGTAGGCGTTGTCGGCATTGGGGGCGTTCTTGGCGATGTTGAAGTTGTAGACGAAGCCGTAGCTGCCGGGCTTCGGGATGGTCAGCGCCACCGGGAAGCCGTCCATAATCAGCTTGGAGATCGGGCCGGACCAGGCCTGGGCCAGCACAATGTCCTGGTTGATGAACATCTGCTGCACTTCCGCGCCCGCGTCGTAGAACTTGCGGACCTGGCCCTTGTGCTTGATCAGGAAGTCGCGCGCCTCGGCGACCACCGCCTTGGCCTTCTCCGGGTCGTCCTTGTACTCGACCATGTTCCCGTCATAGCCGAGATAGAGCATGGTCACGGACATGAAGTCCTGGATGATGTAGGCGGTCTGGCCCTCGTACTTGGGATCGAACATCACGTCCCAGCTTTCCGCCTCCTCGGGCGTCACCACCTCAGTATTGTAGGCCAGGCCTTCCGCACCGGCCAGGATCGGCACGCCCCACTTCTTGCCGTCGATCAGGATCCAGTCGCTGTCGCGATAGACCGGGTTGATGATGTTCCAGTTGCTCAGCCGGTCGGTGTCAATCGCCTCCAGGAGCCCGGAGGTGATGAACTGACTGAATCGGTGCCCGGCGATCGTCAGGATGTCGACGCTGGGGTTGGGCTGCTCAGCGGTGAGCAGGTTGAACGCCTTGCCCTGGTCGTCGACCAGACGGATCTGGATCCGGATCCCGGTGTCGTTCTCGAACTTCGCCTTGAAGTCGTCCGGGATGAAGTTCGCATAGGTCCAGACGTTGACCACCTTCTCCTGGGCGCGGGCGCTGCGGATGATATTGGGCATCGCGAGCGCGCCGGCCGCGAGCCCGGCACCCTTCAGGATCGTCCGGCGAGGGGGCAGGAGCTTCTGCATAACCGCGTTTCCTTCCAGAAAATGACGCACTGGAACCAAAGGCCAAAGGATCAGGCGGCCGAGCCTTCCCGGCACAGCCGCACCAGCTCGTCGATCCCGCGGCCTTCCACGCCACTGACCGGCAGGAGGTCGTTGTCCGCGGTGAAGTCGCGGCCATAGGCGCCGGACAGGAGGGTAATGCCGGCCTCGTGCAGCTTCGCCGGCCGGCCGACCAGCCGGCCGAGCAGGGCGGTCGGCACCAGGCCAAACGGGACGTCCTCCAGCACGTAGCGGCTCTGCGCGGTGGTGGGGCCGAAGCCGCCGCGCCCTTCGGCATGCATCTGCTGGTTCATCTCGGAGATGCTGGCGACCGGCACGTGGAAGGATAGATGGAAATGCTCGAAGATGGTGCGCACCGACAGGCCCAGCGCCTCGGCGATCGCCAGGCGCTCCAGGTCGAGCTGCTCCAGGAGCCGGCCCACCAGCGGCGTGACGTTCTCGCCCTGGCCCCAAGTCTCGCCGCGCTCCATCCGGGTGAGGTTGAACATCGCGATCCCCAGATGGTTCTGGGGATTGAGGTTGCTCAGTGCGATCGCCAGCAGCCCGTCGCGCAGGACGAAGCGGTCGCCGAACAGCGCGGTGCACAGGGCTAGGCCCGCTTCGCCATGCGTGGCCGGCAGGGTGGCGATGTCGAGCTTGGCGCGGACCGTGTTGACCGTGACCGTGTCGTCCTGCGGCTGGCGACCGGTGACGACCGTGGTGCCCCAGACGATGATCGGCAGGCGGACGCTGCGATCGGCCAGCAGCCGGTCCAGGTAGAGCGCGCCGAACGAGGCGTGCGAGGAGAAGATCACGGTCTGGCCGGCCCGCAGATGCGGTGCGGCCGCCTCGATGACGGCGCGATGGCCGTTGGCGGGCAGGGCCACGATCACCACCTCGGCGCCGTCCAGGACCTCCGCGCAGCTCTTGGCGACGCCGACCCCGAACCGGCCTTCCAAGGCACCCTTGGCGATCAGCGGGCCGTTCTCCAGCGCCCGGCCGCGCTGCCCCGACGGCGACCAGAGGCGCACGCCGTGGCCATGGCTGCGGAGCAGGGCAGCGGTCCCATAGGCGATCGCTCCTGCGCCGAGAATAGCCACCTGCATGAAACGAACCTCGATGTCTGATGGGTGCTGGGACTCATGGCAGCCGGCTTCCGGCCGAGGGACCGGTCGGGCCGTCGTGACGAAAAATCGTAACGCTGGTGCGACAAGTCGTCAACAAGAGGGCCGCTGGCATGGGGCGGCCGCCTGAAAACGTCGACTTGAACCGGCGCGCGGAAAACACTTCCCTTCTGGCAAAATCAGGAGGGTCGCGTGCGTCGGTACTTGTCGGGATCTGGATCAGATCAGACTACTGCTGCCGCTTATTGTAATCCATCTCCACGAACATCTACCCTGCCTGCCGCCGCGTAGCCCTGGCACTCCTCAGTCCGACCCGGCGACCGGCTCGCCCAGCGTGTGCATCAGCCGGTTGGCCCAACCGAAGATCGCGATGGCCAGCACCAGGTCGAGGATCTCCAGCTCGCTCAGGCCTGCCGCGCGCAGCCGCTCGATGTCGGCAGCATCCGCCTCCGGTGGGCAGCGCGAGAGCTTCACGGCGAAGTTGTAGATCGCCTGCTCGCGGGCTGGCAGGCGGGCATCCGCGCCGGCGCGGAACACCTCCTCCACCAGCTCGGTCGACTTGGTCAACTGGTTGTAGCGGCTGGCATGGACGGCCGCGCAGTAGATGCAGCGGTTGACCACCGAGGCGCCGATGGCCCCCAGCTCGCGCTCCGACCGGGACAGGCCGCCAGCGCCATACATGATGGCATTGAACAAGGGGGTGCGGTGCGTCAGCGATTCGGGATCGTGCGCCAGTACCAGCACATAGTCCGACACCTTGGTGTTGGACGGCGTGACCTTCAGCGCGTCCTGCTGCTCCGCGGTCGCCTGGGCCAAGTCGACCGGGGTGACATAGGGGCGCCAGACCGGGATCTCGACGGTGAAGGCGTGGACGACCTCGCTCATCGTGCATTCCTCAGCAGTCGGAAGCCCATCAGCAGCCGTGCCTGGTAGGCGAGGAACGCACAGAGTTCGGCCAGGCGCACGATGTCCGGCTCCGTAACGCCGGCGGCCTTGAGCGCCTCGATGTCGTCCCGGGTGGCCTGCCGGGGCTCGGCGGTCAGCAGGTCGGCATGGCGCAGGATCGCTGCCAGCCGGGCATCCTCGGGCATGGTCCCAGGTACGGCAAAAGCGGCGAAGCCCACGCCGCCCGGGCAGGCTTCGAGCATCGCCCGGTAGTGCGCCATCAGCTCCTCGTCCTGGACGGCGGCGGCACGCAGCGCGATCGCGGCACGCAGGCCATGGGGCAGGCCGCCCGGCTCGCGCGGCGTCAGGACGGCCGTTCCGCTGGCTTCCGTCAGCTCCATGATGGTGCGGCGCTGGCCGAGCAGCGTAGCCAGGCGGGCATCGGCGCCGAGCAGGTTCTCGATGGTGGTCATGCAATCGGGTCCGAAATGTGTCGGCTGATGCTGCAGGCGGTACGCCGCGCGGCGACCGGTTCATGCCCGAAGCCACCGCCATCGAGGAAGCGCTCGATGATGGCCTCGAAGCCGGACGTGTCGAGGGAGCGCTCCTCGAGCCACGCCTGGCAGTAATAGGTCTTGCTGTAGCGCTCGCCGGCATCGCAGATCAGCGAGACGAGCGAGCCGGTCCGGCCCTGCTGCCGCATGCTTGCCGCCTTCCAGCACAGGGCGAAGAAGTTGGTACCGGTGGAGCCGCCGACCCTGCGGCCGAGCCGGCGCGAGAGCACCCGCATCGCGGCCAGCGAGGCGGCGTCCGGCACCTTGACCATCTCGTCCACCACCTCGGGGATGAAGGACGGCTCGACCCGCGGCCGGCCAATACCCTCGATCGTGGAGAGGTGTTGGCAGGTGGCCGCCGCATCGCCGGTGCGATAGCCGTCGAAGAAGGCGGAGAATTCGGGATCGGCGCAGAGCAGGCGGGTGGGGTGGCGCTTCAGGCCGATATAGCGGCCGATGGTGGCGGTGGTACCCCCGGTGCCGGCACTGGTCACGATCCAGGCCGGGACTGGGTGGGGCTCCAGCTGCATCTGGCCGAAGATCGATTCCGCGATGTTGTTGTTGCCCCGCCAGTCGGTGGCGCGCTCGGCGAAGGTGAACTGGTCGAGATAATGGCCGCCCAGGCGCCGAGCCAATGCTGCGGCCTCGTCATAGATGGAGGCCGAGCCGCTCACGAAATGGCAGATGCCGCCGTGATGCTCGATCGCCGCGATCTTATCGCAGGAGGTCGTCTGCGGGACGACGGCATAGAACGGCACACCAATCATGCGCGCGAAATAGGCTTCGGAAACCGCGGTCGAGCCGGAGGACGCCTCGACCACCGGCCGGCCAGGGCGGATCTTGCGGTTGCACAGGCCGTACAGGAACAGCGAGCGGGCGAGCCGGTGCTTAAGGCTGCCGGTCGGGTGGGTCGACTCGTCCTTCAGGTACAGGTCGATGCCCGCAAGCCCGGTCTCGAGCCTGAGGAGGTGGGTGTCGGCCGAGCGCCGCTGATCGGCGTCGATAAGCGCCACCGCCCGGTCCATCCATGCGCGCTCGTCCCGGCCGACGTCGCCAACGTCCGCCGGCCACCGCTCCTGACCCACCAGCGCCGCATCGTCCGCCGCCATCGCGGCGACATCCGCCGTCATCGCGGACCTCCTCACACCCGACCCCGCCATCTTCATGCTTGATCAGCATAATGCAACAGCATTAATTCGAAACATGCATTCTCCAGCAGTCGATCCAGGGCAGCTCGAAGCGTTCGTCGCGGTGATGTCGGCGGGGAGCATCACCGCTGCCGCGCGGCTCCTGCAGCGCTCGCAGCCAGCCGTGACCCGGGCGATCCAGGAGCTCGAGGCCTCGCTGGGCCTTGCCCTGTTCAGCCGCAACGGCCCACGGATCACACCGACCGAGTTCGGCGTCCGCTTCCATGAGGAGGCCGAGCGGATGCTGTTCGGCCTGCACCACCTGCACGAACGGGCACAGGCGATCGCCGCGGGCATGCCCCAGGCGATCGAGATCGCGGCGATCCCGGCCCTGGCGGCCGGGCTGGTGCCCCTGGCGCTGGCGCGCCTGGATCCGGCTCTGCTACCCTGGCAGGTCCACCTCCAGGCGGTATCCGCCGAGCAGGTGGTCCGCGCCATCCTGTCGCGCAGCGCGGATCTGGGGCTGGC